>CAMTOX010000180.1 GCA_947074225.1 uncultured bacterium | reverse complement strand
GGTGCAGCAAGATGGAGCGAGTAGTGACTAGTGGCAGGTGGATGGGATAGAAAGTATGTGTAAGACGTGAGCATATAGTCAGGGTAGAGGATTGATGCGTATACATCATAAATGGTTTGGTTGTTTTTGATAATACGGCGACCACCGAGATGTACACTATAGCCTACACTCTTTCCCTACGCGACGCTCTTCCGATCTGACAAATACTTTGTGCTTATTGCCTATACCTTTGCTAATATATCCAATTGCAGTAATGTTCGTTGCCAACGGACATGGGCTAATAGCGGTGAGTAAACCTAAAAGAAATGCTGCCACAATAGGCATATGTCCGGTTGCGAGAAGATTATTCAAATAGTCCATCTTCTACTCTTGAATAGAATTTGAAATCAAACTGGCCAGTTCGCTTTTAAAACGTTGTGCATCATTACGCGCATATAGAAAAGCAAAATCGGTTAGATTCTCAATCTTCTCCTCGCCATTATGCCAACTTACAATGAGTAAAGACGACCAGGTTATCTCATAACTATCGGCCAATGCTTCGCCCTCGGCTGTAGAGATATCGATGGTACGATAAATCAATGTGCCATTATCTATGGCCTGTTGAAAATCTTGTTTTATCACCTCTTCAGTACCTTGTTCTATGGCATTACACGTGGCACATCTTTTTTTACTATGAAAATAGAGTACCTCTACCCCATTGGCTATTTCATTTACTGAATTGTTTTGACTATTGTTTTTGGGCTTTTCGGCACACGAAACCAACAACAAAAACATGGCGAAAACAAATAATAAACCTTTATGTTTCATATCTTTAGCTATTTAATAAAGTTTTTACTTGTTCAACGGTTAACTTCTTACCGCTCGCTACCACTTTACCATCAATCACCAAAGCAGGCATAGACATTACATTGAAGTTCATTATCTCCATTAAATCTTCCACTTTAACTACCGAAGCATCCAGATTCAACTCTTTTACGGCTAATAGTACATGCTCATAAAGAGACTTACACGAGGCACAACCGGTACCTAAAACTTTAATTTCCATAGTATATAAATTATTAATTAATGATTAAAACAAAAGAACATTACAAACTAAAGTATCTAATATAATTACCATATAGACAACGAGTTATGAGACACATTAAGAACAACAACCACTTTTCTCACTATAATTCAATTCCAGCAGAGCGCCAAAAAGTTCTTGTGCTAATTTCCATTGCTCAGGGTTTATACAATATTTCACTTTGGGAGGAATAACCTCACCTTGAATCAAACCAGACTCTTTAAGCTCTTTTAAATGTTGAGATACGGTTGCTTTTGCTATGGGCAACTCTTCATGTATAGAGCCAAAATAACACGAATTTCTCTCCTTCAAGAATAACAGAATGGCTATTCGTGTTGGGTGCCCAATTGCTTTAGCAATCTTAGCCAATTGAATCTGTTTTTCTAAATCATCATTAAATTTCATAGATAATAATATTTGTTGTTCGCAAAACTACAAACAATTTCTTAAAATCACAAATTAATCAAATACAATATTTCAAATTGAAACCATTTTTATGTAGCATATGAAAATATAAGATTAAAACTTAAGTGCCTACAAATATGTGTTAAAGAGGAACCAAAGAGGAACCAAATTCGGATATAGAGACCCACTTTGGTTCCTCTTTGATACGAATTTGATAATAGTTTAAAGTAACTATCAATTAGGGAGGCCATGAGAAGATAAGAAGTTGAAAATGCACAAAATGTAGAAAATGAGAAATGAAATTGATAGTAAATTGGTATTTTAAAGCGGTTAGAGAGTCATTTCAGAGCTCTTTACGCAATGATTTAGAGCAGTTAGAATTAATAGTTATGCGTAAAGAATGAATAAATATACAAACACAAAGAGAGATTAAGAAGATGAAAGAATATACCTTAATGGTAAAATTTGGGCTACAGATTAATTGGAACAATCAGATTTACAATAAGTTACACAACAAACCAAGTATATTTATGAAATATATGTTTCAAGAGAAAGAAATGTGGCACAAAAGGCGAAAAAATGAGAAAAAAAAAGTACCATTTTCGGCTGTTTTCAATTGGTTTTAAAAAAATAAAAAAGTACCTTTGCCACGTTCATAAACCAAATATTTAATTTATAACATTTTCATAACAAATAAACTGAGTAAAAACAATGAAACCAAGTCACATTGAACACATCGGAATCGCTGTACCAAGCTTAGAAGCCGGCATTCCTTACTACGAACAACTATTAGGTCAAAAATGCTATTCTATTGAAGAAGTAGCCGAACAAAAAGTAAAAACTGCTTTTTTCAAACTTGGCGACACCAAGATTGAGCTTCTAGAACCAACTTCTGAAGACAGCCCAATTGCAAAATTCTTAGAGAAAAACCCAAAAGGTGGTGTTCATCACGTCGCTTTCTGTGTAGATGGCTTACAAACAGCATTGAACGATTGCGAAGCTGCCGGAATCCAATTAATTGATAAAACACCTCGCAAAGGTGCCGAAGGCTTAAACATTGGTTTCCTTCATCCAAAATCTACTTTTGGTGTGTTGACAGAATTATGTGAAGATCCTAACAAATAATCCAAACGGGAAAAATCAAAATAAGTTTATCTCTTCTCATGTCATAGCAAGTAAACTCTTTTAGAGCGTTAGGCAAATGCTACGAGAAGGAGCTAAAAGACTTTAATAACACAAAGCATACTTTTAACTCTTAAACCTTAACTTTTCAACTTCATAGAAATGGAAAACAAAGAAAAAGTAAAGCAACTCATTGAGTTGCGTGCACAAGCAAAATTGGGTGGTGGTCAAAAACGTATTGATTCACAACACAGCAAGGGCAAATTTACAGCCCGCGAGCGTATTGACATGCTCTTAGACGAAGGCAGCTTCGAGGAGCTTGACATGTTTGTTACTCACCGTTGTACAAACTTCGGACTTGAGAAAGAAAAATATTTAGGCGATGGTGTTGTTATTGGTCATGGTACCATTGACGGACGCAGCGTATATGTTTTCGCTCAAGACTTCACCGTTTTCGGAGGTTCATTGTCTGAAACCATGGCATTGAAAATCTGTAAAGTGATGGATCTTGCCATGAAAATGGGTGCTCCAATCATCGGTATTAATGATTCGGGTGGTGCACGTATTCAAGAAGGGGTAACTGCTTTGGCAGGTTATGCCGAAATCTTCGAGCGTAACATCTTAGCTTCGGGTGTAATTCCACAAATCTCGGCTATCTTTGGCCCTTGTGCTGGTGGTGCTGTATATTCTCCTGCTTTGACAGACTTTATCTTAATGACCGAAGAGAACAGCTATATGTTTGTTACGGGTCCTAAAGTAGTAAAATCTGTTACTGGTGAAACTATTTCTACCGAAGATCTTGGTGGTGCAGGTATGCACTCTTCAAAATCGGGTGTTTCGCACTTCCGTGTGGACAATGAAGAAGCAGGTATTGCTAAGATTCGCGATTTAATATCTTACTTACCTCAAAATAACCTTGAAGAGGCTCCAATGATTGAGTGTAATGACCCTATTGATCGTTTGGACGATGCCTTGAACTCTATTGTTCCTGACAATCCAAACATGCCTTACGACATGAAGAATGTTATTCATGCTATTGCCGATAATGGCGAGTTCCTTGAAGTACACGAAGGATATGCTCGTAACATCATTGTTGGTTTTGCACGTTTCAATGGTCAATCAACAGGTATTGTAGCAAACCAACCTGCTTTCCTTGCCGGAGTATTAGATTGTGACTCTTCGCGTAAAGCGGCTCGTTTTATTCGTTTCTGCGATGCTTTCAACATTCCTATCTTAACTTTAGTAGATGTTCCTGGGTTCTTACCTGGTTCAGGTCAAGAGTATGCAGGTATCATCACTCATGGTGCAAAATTAATGTTTGCTTATGGTGAGGCTACAGTACCTAAAGTTACAGTAACCTTGCGTAAATCGTATGGTGGTGCACACTGTGTAATGAGTTCTAAACAACTTCGTGGCGACTTTAACTATGCTTGGCCAACTGCTGAGATTGCTGTTATGGGAGCTGCTGGTGCTATTGAGGTATTAGAAGGTCGCGCAATCTCTAAGATTGAAGATCCAGAAGCTAAAGCACAATATGTAGCCGAGAAAACAAATGAGTATAAAGATAAGTTTGCAAACCCATACATGGCTGCTTCTTATGGATATATTGATGATGTGATTGAGCCTCGTAATACACGTTTCCGTGTGATACGTGCTTTCCAAGCTTTGCAAACTAAAAAGCAAACCAATCCATTAAAGAAACACTCTAATATTCCACTTTAATCTTATCTGACTATGACACTTTTAGCAATTAACTGGGGCAATGCCATTTCAACAACCTTAATGGGTTTTGGTATTGTGTTCGTTATTCTTTGCCTTTTGGTCATTGTTATCAACTTATTTGGTAAAGCAATGGCACCAACAGTATTGGTAAAGAAGAAGAAAACTGAAGACCAGAATGAAGTCACAGACGCAACTGGAGTTCAGGAATATGACGAGGTACACCTTTCGGCCGACGAGACAGCGGCAATTGCCATGGCATTACATCTTTTTTATGGTGACGTTCACGATGAAGAGAGTAATATAATGACTATTAAGAAGGTGGAGCGTCGTTACTCTCCTTGGAATTCAAAAATCTATGGTATGAACAATTTAGTTAGATAATCTATTACTATGAAAAAATATTCTTTTACAATAAACGGCAA
>CAMTOX010000179.1 GCA_947074225.1 uncultured bacterium | reverse complement strand
CATACGGTCTTTCTGAATGTGACTGGAGTTCAGACGTGTGCTCTTCCGATCTTAATCATTGCTCCAAAAGTACCCACACGGCCACCGAAAAGACGTATAAACATCCAAGCTGAGATGGGAGCCCAAGCAATGTCGGCCCATTCGCCAAGTGCCGGGATAAAATAGGTGGCGCAACCCATGGCATCCAGCAGAAGTGCCTGATAGAGTGGGGGATATTTAATGGTGCCAGAAGGGGAGTCGGTTTTATGATCTTCCATAGTAGATTCTTTCATGAATATAAGACTACTTGTTCTCAATTTTAAAGTTGTAAATATAAGCATATTAGAGAGTAATGGAAAGATAAAAGTAATTATTTTTTTAATAACTTTGCAAAATAATTCACGCTCAATACCATATAATTATTTAAACAGATGGAGAAAAAACAATTTAACTTCTATTCTAAAATAGAAGTACCCGAAAATTCAAAACGTTTGATATCGTCAAACGAACAGATACAATTTGCTGTGAAAACATTCCGCGATGTAGCGGTTTTCACCGATAAACGTATTCTCATTGCCGATAAACAAGGAGTAACAGGCAGGAAGATTGAATATTTCTCAATTCCATACATAAACATTGTGACCTATGCTATTGAAACAGCAGGAACATTCGATTTGGATGCCGAAATAAAACTAGTTCTGTCTGGTGGTTTAGAGATAGAACTCAAATTCCTTAAAGGTAAACAGATGAACGAGCTTCTCTTTGAGGTTTATAATCTAATTAATAACTATGTAATGAGCAGGTCCTGATAAATAACTTCTCAACCTACATCTGAAGAAGATCTAGCAGAAAAATATATTAATAATGAGGAGATCGAAGGTTGTTATTTTACTGAGAGTATTTGCGTATCGCACAAGTCTATATGATCTTGTTTTACAGTAATAGAATAGTTATGTTGTATATAATAAGATGTGGAGATAGTCTTTTCTTTGAGTAAAAGTTCAATGTTATGAACTTTTACTCAAAGCTACTTTTATGCCCATTATAATATAGACTAGACCTGAGATTTTGTCCATCCATTTTTTTAAGGCAGGTACTTTGTTTAATTTATCGGAAAAGATAGATGTGAATAGAGAGAGGGAGATGTACCAACATAAACCTATTGAAGCATAAGTGATTCCTAAAGCTAAAAAAGGTAATGGACTGGATATTGTCTCCTGACTGATGAATTGTGGAAAAAAAGCCAGAAAGAATAAAGCTACTTTAGGGTTTAATACATTTGTAAATACTCCAGAGGTAAAACATTTTAAAGGAGGCTCTGCGGTTTCGTATGAAGCAGATACTTTCATGGTCTCATGTTTCTTCCTTATAATGTTATTTATACCAAGAAATATAAGATAGGCTGCGCCGGCATATTTAATAATTGAAAATGCGTAGGCCGATTGGGCTATCACAATAGATAAACCCATTGCTGCAAATAGTGTGTGAACTAACAAACCGGCATTGATGCCTAAAGAGGCATATATCCCCGACTTTCTTCCATGCGATATTGATTTGTTAAGAACAAAAACAGTATCTATGCCTGGTGTCATGACAAAGAAAAGGGCGGTGATAAAGAAAGTTGCAAAATTATTAATTCCAAACATGGTCTATATGTTTTGTTCTAAATAAAATCTATAAATCGATATTTATAGATTATTAGCCTATTAAATGGGTGAGTGTTTGTATTTATAATTTAATACCCTCGTGAGGGAGTTCTTATAGTTGTACGTTTATTCTGAATTTTATTTTCCGACGTTAGCAAACTACTTGTTATAGGATACAAAAAAAGCACCTACATTTCTGTAAGTGCTTTTCTCTTTTGTGTCGGGGTAGCGGGATTCGAACCCACGACCCCCTGCTCCCAAAGCAGGTGCGCTAACCGGACTGCGCTACACCCCGTTGCTCTCATTAGGTGTTCCCCTTAAAAGCGATGCAAAGATAGGGCATTTGATTTTACTATGCAACTATTTTAGAAGAAAAATTGCAATTATTTTTTTATTGCCTGATTATCAATATCTATAAATATGCTCTTTTTATCACATATAAAGAAGCAGACTCTAGTTTATCCATTTTCGGGACTCACTAAAGTCTGCTTTTTTTCTATTTTTGGTCAAATAAATCTCATTTTACTCTGAAATGCTATCTAAAGCACTCTCAGAAATGGTATAAATTATCCGATAATAGGCACTATTTCCTTTCGGTAATGAGTCGGTAGCATTACTTATTTTGACATGAGAGGGCTCAATTTTTAAATTCTCGGTCAAATGTGTATACAATTTATTGTTGCGGAACGACATTAATGTATCCACTTGACTCGATAAAATCTCGTTGGACGATAATCGTTCGCAACGATCGGTAATAGATCCTTCTGAACTCATACTACGTTCAGCAAGTAGACGATTTACATAGTCGTTAAATCCGGCATTGCCATTTGAGATACTCTTTATGAGATCCATGCCATACTCATTTAGCGTGATAATGGAATCTTGATTTACTTGATGGTAATAGCCCAGCTTAGCGTTTAATAGCGCCATCTGCGCCATCATATACTCCCGATTGGCATATTGTACCATCTCAACCATCAAATCTGGTTTAGCATCGTATATCTGCTTAATCTCGTTCATGGCTGTATATTGCGATGAACTAAAGCTCAAAGCCATCGGATCTATAGCTATTTTGTTGGTAATATTATTACCCAATCCCAAAGAGTTGGCAATAAAGTTGCCGGGCGATAATGCTACTTTGACAATCAAATTTGAGATGGTCTGCCAAATGATTTTACCAAACTTAAACTCCGGATCCTTAATATTTCCTTTTACTGGAATATTAAATTGAATATTGCCTTTCCGATCGGTTAAGATATATAAGCCGGTGCGTAGAGGTATGTTCACCTTTGGTTTCTCGTCCTTTAGTTTAGCTGCTACAGTAAGGTCGTAGATGTCGATACTATTTTTACTATTCAATTGATTGTTTACTATACGCGTATCATTCTCGAAACTCAAGGTGCCGTGGGTAATAGGGTAGGCGGTATAATATTCACAATAAGGAGAGAATGGCACTGTACTCACATTCTTTAAATCGACATATAGATTCATGTTCGACAACGATTCTATATTACCACTCCATTTGAACTTCACATTACCAGCTTCCGGTAGCTGTAAGTTTCCGGTAACATTATTAGTACCCGATAAGGTGAAGTTATTACAGCTAACCTCTATATTTCTTACTGGATATATAAAAGGAGTGGGCAGAGTATAATCTTCATAGGTAAAGTCAACGCGTGTAATCATCACTTTATCCGATATAATTTGAAACGCATCATCACCCTCCTTAGCTGTCTCCTCCTTTGTCTCCTCTTTTGGTTCTCCCTCTTCCTTCTCACTGCTTCCTAAGAGGTCAGAAAAGTTGCTGCTCTCGCCTCGGTTTATGAAAGCCGACTTTACGCCATCTACCTTTACCGACTCAAGTTTCAATAGCTTCTCGTTAAGGTTTAAACGCTCTATAGAGGCAGCTAAGAGGTCGCAACTAACCACCGGACCACCATTGCTGTTGGTTATATGTAGGTTACGGAGCGCAAGGTTACCATTGGCTGTGAACTCAATAATATGGTCTAAAGAACCTGAGAGGGCAAGATCGCTATAGAGTGCGCCGCTAAAATCGCCCAGATGTAATATCTGTGCTAGGTAGGGTTTCGCTATCTCAATACCTATATCGTCTAATTTAAGCTTTAGCAAATATTCATTATTCTCCTGATTCAAATGTAGGCTACTGGCTATGGTTCCCTGTTCCAACTGTAGATTTAAACCGGCATCGGTAACCCCTTTACCCAATACCAACGAAGGTACCATTAGTGAGATATGTTTTAAGTCGATGGTGTTGTCCAACAGAAGGTCGCTATATCGGGCATTACCATCTATAATAGCCACCTTATTCAGATCTATCACCCAGCTCATACCACTCTTTGTGGTATCCTTGGGCTCCTCTACTTGAGTAGAATCTTTTGGGAACATACTAGAGAAATTGAACTCATCGCCCTTTTGCCAAATACTCACATAAGGCGCCACAATACGACCCTCTTCCAAATAGACTTCACTGCTCAAAAGCTTATATATCTTTACATCTAAGAATAACGTATCTATGGAAGCAAAAGGAGTAGAATCGTTTGCCTCATACATCACTATGCCATCGGCACGTACCTTACCCGAGAGGAGATTTATACCAAGATGGTCTATTTTAATCTGTCTGTTTAACCAACTTTTACTATGCTTCTCTATCACCGATTTTGCCACTGGCGATACAGCAACCAAGATACCTACAAATAGCACTATCAACACAGATAGTACAATAATCAACACTTTTAACCAACGTTTCATGCTTTCTTCTTTCTTAATTCTTAATGTTATTATGTTATTCAAATAGTATACTAAGATCTATTTCAGCTCCTTTAGAAACGCGTTATAATTCTATAAGAGCTGTTCTGTTGAGCTATTTATGGGTAGATACAAAAGGCTTGCTTCCCATTTTAAATATGCCTGCGCCTCTACTCTTTTGAATACCCAAGCTGTTTTATTGCCTGCTCCACCTTCTCTTCTATTGGAAGTGTGGCGTCTATCCAATGTATCTCAAAACCTCTACGCTCCATGCCTCTATACCAGGTCATCTGGCGTTTAGCAAACTGATGTATCGCTATCTCCAACTGCTTCAGCATCTCTGTGTAGCTCAACTCCCCAATGAGGTGTTGTGTCAAGAACTTATACTCCAAACCATAGTA
>CAMTOX010000178.1 GCA_947074225.1 uncultured bacterium | reverse complement strand
CTCCTTACAACACACAAATTGGCGATCTCTTCTTTCAACTTCTTCCAGCGGCATCTATTTGTGGAGCACCCAAAGAGGCTACACTAAATGCTATTAAGCAAGCAGAAGAGTTAACACGTGGATATTACACAGGTGTTTTCGGATATTACGATGGACATGAATTAGAATCGGCGGTAATGATTCGTTACATTGAACAAGATAAAAATAAACTCTATTTCAGAAGTGGGGGAGGTATCACTGTCAATAGTAGTTGTAAAGATGAGTACGATGAAGTGTTGGCAAAAGTATATCTGCCTTTCTAATTTTTTGATATATGGAACTAAACACATCACAATCACATCCGATAATGTTAGAAACCATTGCCATTCGCAATGGAGTGGTTCAGAATCTTTCATATCATCTGAAACGTATGAAAGCCTCTGGCTTCATTCCAAAAACTATTATGTTAGATATTCCTAATGATTGCCTTCTAGGAGTTGTGAAGTGTAGAATTATTTATCGACAATCTATAGACTCTTTATGCTTTGAGAAATATAATCTGCGCCGCATAGAGCAAGTTAAATTAGTCGAGGCAAATAATCTATCCTATAATAGAAAATATGCCAACAGAGAGTCTTTAAATGCCTTTGTTAATCAATATCCTTTGGCCGACGATATTATATTCATTAAACAAGGGTTAGTTACAGACTCCTCCTTTGCAAATATTGTTATTGATTACAAAGGCACTCTTCTTACTCCAAAAAATCCTTTACTTAATGGTACTAAACGTCAATGGCTTTTAGATAATAAGAAGATTCAAGAAGAGGATATTTCTGTTGATATGCTATTAAATGCCAATGCTATTTTCTATATCAATGCTATGATTGAACTTGGAGAACTCTGTATTAAACCTTCAAATATACTTATTTGAAACCGTTGGTATAGGTAATAAGCTTTTCATTTTACAATTAGAATCTTGATGATTAAATATTTCTAACTGAATCTTTTTGTTGAATTTCTTATGAGATTTAATTTCAATAGTAAACAATGTAGAGAGTGCTTTTTTTTCGATTATTACCAGAAATCATTTCTTAATGAGTTATGAGAACTCTCTTTAATTTTACTACCTTTGAACTCCTTTTTAATAGATATATATGGTATTGAATTTTAACCCAATCTTATTAATTATTCCTATCCTGGCAATACTTATGTATGGCTTAGGGGCAGAACTCAGATATACCCATTTCACAGCTTTCTTGCGTCAACCAAAAGCTCTGATTTTCGGACTCATAGCTCAACTTCTCTTTTTGCCATTAGTGGCATTTTTTCTAATCTTTCTATTTAATATTCCTAATCCATATGCTATGGGGATATTACTTTTAGCCCTCTCTCCTGGAGGGAGCTCATCTAATGCTTTTACACATTTGGCAGGAGGTAATGTAGCACTTTCGGTATCTTTAACAGCTATATCGGGGGTGGTAACCGTTTTTACTATCCCATTAATCTTAATGCTCTACATGAATAGTCAGGAGCTGATTAATCTACCCATTGGGAATATGTTATTACAAAATATTGTTATCATGCTGTTGCCTCTTATTCTGGGTATGCTCACTCTACATTTTAAACCTAAATGGGCCATGCGTGCAGCAACATTTGTCAAGTCTAAAGGCATGTTTATGCTACTCTTTTTAGCACTAATCTTTTTCTTCGACAATAGAAAACTCATTATCACTCATTTTACTTCTATTGCTTTAGTGCTTTTTCTACTCATTGTAATAACGACTTCATTGGGACTAATAATAGGCAATCTATTAAAACTGCCTTCTCCCGATAAAAAAGCAATATTTGTAGAAATAGGGATGCAAAATGCGGCACAAGCCATTGCTTTGGCATGCAGCCCTATCGTATTTAATAACTCAGAAATGGCAATTCCTGCCATTATCTATGCTTTAATCATGAATCTCTTTTTGCTCTCTTATCTTGCTATTGTAAGATATAGAGCTAAAAGTATAGCATAAATTTGTTTTTACCCCATAATAACCTTTTATAATATGGAAAATAATATAGACAAAACTCAAGTGCGCGATATGTTCGATGGTATTGCCGAGAGTTACGACTTCCTAAACCACTTCTTAACCCTAGGCATAGATGTTCGTTGGCGTAAACAGGCCATTAAACGTATTAACCAAAAGGAGCAATGTAACACCATTGTAGATGTTGCTACAGGTACAGGAGATCTTGCCATTGCTTTGGCAAAAGCTTGTAAACCTAAACAGATCTTGGGAATAGATTTCTCGCAAGAGATGCTGAATAGGGCAGAACCTAAGGTTATTAAACAAGGACTAGAGCAAATTATTACTCTACAGCAAGGAAATGGCGAAGCACTAACAATTGAAGATAATTATGCCGATTTAGTAACCATAGCATTTGGAATTCGTAACTTCCAAAACCCGGATAAGGGGCTTTCAGAATTCTATAGAATATTGAAACCTGGCGGTCAGCTTATTGTGCTAGAGTTCTCACAAGTCAAGCAGCCTCTTTTAAGAATACTCTTTCAATTCTATTTTAAACAAATACTACCGGCCATTGGTAAACGCATATCTAAGCATCCTGAAGCCTATAACTATTTGCCGGAAAGTGTGAATCAATTTGCCGAAGGCCAGGAGTTTTGTGATATGATGTGCAAAGCGGGCTTTCATGCTGTGCAATCAAAACCTTTAAGTTTTGGTATTGCTACTATTTATTGGGGATTTAAAACTGTTTAAATTATGTTGTGGGTTAAAATGATAAGGCCGGCAACGCTTCCTGCTGCATTGGTTCCTGTATCAATAGCACTTTTATTGGCAGCACAGATAATGACTCTTATATGGCCTATAGCCATTGTGACGTTGCTTACGGCTACTGCTATTCAAATACTTTCTAATCTGGTAAACGATTACTATGACTTTAAAAAAGGAGCCGATGGTGAAGGACGTTTGGGACCGGTGCGACCCATATCGGCGGGACTAATTTCTCAGAAACAACTCAAAATAGCCATTTATATCACTCTTCTAGGCGTCATAGTAGGAGGAGCATATCTTATTGCAATGGGAGGTTGGCCAATTATTCTTATCGGAATATCGGCAATTCTTTTTGCTTGGCTATATTCGGCCACGGCCTTCTCTTTGAGCGCCTTGGGAATTGCCGACCTTTTTGTGCTACTTTACTTTGGACCCGTAGCAACTTTAGGAACCTATTACCTACAAACAGGGGCTTTCTCAACTCAAGCATTGTGGTATGGAATTGGCACAGGAACAATATCAATGGCCATACTTACGGTAAACAATATTAGAGATAGGGAACAAGATGCTCTTCACCATAAAAAAACAATAGTGGTACGTTTAGGACACTCTTTTGCATGCTGTTACTATGCTCTACTGCTCTGCTTTCCTTTTTTACCGCTTCTATTTCTCCCTAACGCTTTATGGTCGGTCATCTATCTATTGGCAGCCATAGCACTTTATTACGCTTTTTTAAAAGCTCAAGGAAGAGGTTATAATAAGATTCTACTCTACACCTCACTTCTCAATGTGCTCTATTTTTGCACCATACTTTTGGGATATTATGTGGCTTAATAGTTTAAGCATCAATAAGAATAAATGAAAAGCCACCTGTAAAGTTACAGGTGGCTTTTTTATGAAATGGTGAGTTTAATTCTACATATTCTCTAAAGTTGCAACTAAGAACTTCCAGAATTTCTCAACACTTGGAATGTTTACTTTCTCATCTGGTGAGTGTGGGTGACGAATGGTAGGACCAAAAGATACCATATCTAATTCTGGCTCTATAGAACCTAAGATACCGCACTCTAATCCGGCATGGATAACTTTTACCTCAGCTTTCTTTCCAAAAGTCTTTTCGTAAGTCTCGCCCATTACTTTCAAGATGTTAGAATCTAAGTTTGGATTCCATCCAGAGTAACTGCCAGAGAACTCTACTTTTGCTCCTGCAAGAGTGAATACACTCTCTACCATTGAAGCAATCTCCTCTTTCTTACTGTCGACCGAGCTACGAATTAAGCATTTTACCTCAATTTTCTCTGCACCGGCTTCAATAATTGAAAGGTTCAATGAACTTTCAACAACTTCTGGCATGGCAGGAATAAAACGGAATACGCCATTTGGACAAGCAGTAATAGCATTTACTAAGTCGTCTTGAATCTCTTCAGGAATCAATAACTCAGGAGCTTCAACTTGTTCTGCTACACCAACAATAGGATTTTCAATTAAATGATACTCCTCGTTAAAGATAGCCTCATATTCGCTTACCAATTTTACTATCTCTTCTACCTCTTCGGCAGGAACAGTAATAATTGCCGAAGCCTCACGTGGAATAGCATTACGCATATTACCACCTTGTACTTGAGCTAAACGTGCTTCGTAAGAAATAATTGCTTCTTTAAGGAAACGGAATAACAATTTGTTTGCATTGGCACGGCCAATAACAATATCTAATCCGGAGTGACCTCCTTTTAATCCTTTCACTGTAACTTTTAAGGCTACATCTCCCTCTGGAAGTGCTACACCTTTATATTGCCACTCAATGTTGGCATCTACACCACCGGCGCAACCTACATAAAGTTCGCCTTCATCTTCAGAGTCCATGTTTATTAAAGTACGCCCTTTCAAGAAACCTTGTTTCAAACCAAAGGCGCCAAACATACCTGTCTCTTCATCCGATGTAAAGAATACCTCAATAGGACCATGTTTTAAGCTCTTATCTTCCAATACCGCCATACCAGCAGCCATACCAATACCATTGTCGGCACCAAGAGTAGTCCCGTCAGCCGTGACCCAT
>CAMTOX010000177.1 GCA_947074225.1 uncultured bacterium | reverse complement strand
AGATTATGCTTTGCATGCCATAGAAACTCTGTTCAAAAAATATGGAGTCTTAAACCGCAAGCCGCAAATGGTAAATTGCATGGTTAACGGATAATTTTAAACATATAATACTAAAAAGGTCTGCTACCCGATGGTAGCAGACCTTTTTGTTATACTCATAAAGATTACTCTTTAGAGGTTCTTTTTAGTTACTGTTTCAATGAATATATCGTTCATGCTTGGTAATACCTCGTCAAACTGTAAGAGTTCGCCTTGATTAAGCAGTGAGGCTATTAGTTTGTTGCCACTCTGTTCGGGCAATAATTGTATCTGTGCATGTATTTGGTCTTGGAAACGTTCTTGTTCAATGAGTCTACCCAGATTAGGGTCTATGTTAATCTCTTCGCTTCGCAAGTGGCAGCGGAAAATAGAGTTACGATATTTGTCTTTAATCTCTCTCATATTACCACTCAACACCACTTTGGCATGGTCAATCAGTGCAATATTCTCGCACAAGCGTTCCACCGACTCCATGTTATGTGTAGAGAAAATTACCGTAGCGCCCTTGTCGCGTAGTTCTAAGATTTCATTTTTCAGCAATTCGGCATTTACAGGGTCAAAACCACTAAAGGGTTCATCAAAAATTAAGAGTTTTGGTTCGTGCAACACCGTGGTAATAAATTGTACTTTCTGAGCCATACCTTTACTCAACTCTTCCACCTTCTTATCCCACCAACTCTCTATTTCAAATTTCTCAAACCAATATTTTAGGCGCACCAATGCATCGTTACGCGACAAACCTTTTAATCTACAAAGGTATAATGCTTGCTCGCCCACCTTCATCTTCTTATAGAGTCCACGTTCTTCGGGTAAATAACCAATCATAGCTGTACGGTCTAAACTCATTGGGGTGCCATTAAGAAGCACGGTGCCACTATCTGGAGCTGTAATAGCATTTATTATTCGAATTAGAGTGGTTTTACCTGCTCCGTTAGGGCCCAATAATCCGAAGATGCTATTTTCCTTGACACTTAAAGAGACATTGTCTAAGGCTAAATGGTTGGCATATTGTTTAGTAACATTGTTTACTTGAAGAATGTCCATAATGATGTGATAATGTAATGATTAAATAAGGAGTTTTAATTATCGCTATAAGCAACAAAGGTAACTAAAAAATCCTTACTTTTGAACCCATTATAGCAAATGCTATATATGTAATGTAATTCAAAGAGATATCTATTTTTTTTTATGCCTAAACTCACAAAGCCATACGGACATTTAGCTATTTTAGGTGCCAATCTTATTTTTGGTTTCAATGCTAGCGTATCCAAGACCGTTCTTTTAGAGATCGATCCGCATTTATTGACCCTCTTCCGCGTTATAGGTGCTTGCTTTCTTTTCTGGATTGCTTCTCTCTTTACTAAACGTGAGCATGTAAATCGTCGCGATCTTCTGCTCATGTTGGGTGCCTCTCTCTTTGGTATTGTCATTAACCAATTCTGCTACTTAGAGGGTCTCTCGCGTACCGGCGTTATTAACTCTGCTACAATAAGCACTCAAACGCCTATAATAACCATGATTTTAGCGGCCTTTATTTTGCGCGAACCCATTACCTGGAAGAAGGCATTGGGGGTATTCATAGGTATGTGTGGTGCTCTTATGTTAGTGCTTCAGAATGGGTTAGACTTCCGTGGCGCAGAATTAGATGGCATGCTCTTCTGTTTTGTGAGTTCCATAAGTTTTGCACTCTATTTAACGCTCTTCCGTAACCTCATTGGACGTTATTCGCCCATAACCCTTATGAAGTGGATGTTTCTATATGCCTCGGTTATTGGTTCCATATTCTATTACGATGTGCTCTTTGCCTTCTCACCTTCGTCCATCTCTATAAATCTTTGGTGGCGCATTGCCTATGTAGTGGTTGGAGCAACTTTTATTGCCTATATTCTTATTCCAATATCGCAACGCGTGTTACGACCCACTACCATAAGCATGTATAGTTATTTACAACCTATTATTGCAACACTCTCGGCCATTGTTATGGGATTAGACATACTCACCTTCACTAAAGTAGCAGCTATTTGTTCTGTCTTTATTGGGGTATATATGGTAACTATGAGTAAGTCTAAGCAACAACTCGATGCCGAACGTAAATTACATGGCAAGGTAAAATAGAGAACACTTGCACTACCATTTCTTTGTAACTGCATATTTCACAACCCTATTTCACACCCTTTTGTTGCTGTGTCTTTATTTCACACCATCCATGTAGATTAGTTCTCTACTGTTTTCTTCGGAGGTAACAATTTTCGGACTCTCTTTATGTGCAATAGTTTGATCTCTGTTTTAATGATTCTATTTCTAGATTTTTGTTTATGAAGAAGCATTTGCCAAAGCATATATCGGGCTATGCCATAGTGTAAATAATTTGCCAATACGACATAATTTTCGTTTTAATTATTAGACCAAATATTTTGTTAAAACAAATCTTTTCCACTCTTAGAACTCTTTACTTTTAACTTTTTAGGACCATCTTTTCTGTTATTCATTACCCTCCAAAGCGCCCATAAACCGGAATCAAAGAGGAACCAAATTCGGATCCTATATCCCTCTTTGGTTCCTCTTTGATTCGACTTTGTACCCTCTTTGTAGTTAGTATGAGCTAATTTTGCTGAACTCTTAATGTTAATTATCTACAA
Source organism: uncultured bacterium (assembly GCA_947074225.1). GTDB lineage: Bacteria > Bacteroidota > Bacteroidia > Bacteroidales > Paludibacteraceae > CAMTOX01. The sequence continues at coordinate 2,141 of CAMTOX010000177.1, read as the reverse complement.
CAAATTAATCGTTTGTTATTTTTAGTGGTCATATCTATATAATTTGGAACTATTCTATTTTTAGTTCAAAACTCTTTTTGAAAAATTAAAAATCGTCTATTTATCTATTTATATTTAAATATTTACAGAATTATTTTTCTAAAATATAGGGTTTTAAGTAAATTAATAATTTTGTCTTTTCATTTGCATTGTGTGAAATGTTACTATCTAATTGATTGATAACTAATTGTATTGCCTCTTGTAGATAGAGTCTTATATGATTGTTTTTTGGTATTTATAGTAGCAAATCACCGTTATTATTAGTTATTTTCATTACATTTGTAGCAATTTTTGCGGTAGGCCGACGTTTTAATAGTTGAAACAATAAAAAAGAGGGGCAAAGCCGACAGTGCTGTGACATGAAATGATCATGAGATCTACACCTGTTAAGCTAAGTATCGGCCATTAATTGATATTGCCTAACAATTATTTTCTAATGAAAATTGTCGACCTGATGAAGAAACTTTTGTTGATGCTCTGTTTAACGGTTACATCGCTGCATGCTCAAGATATTTACTTTTGTGAATTGGGCGTTGGTGGTGGTGGCGCCTTTTATCTTGGCGATGAGAATGGCACACTCTTTAAGGACATGGGTCCAGCAGGAGAGCTGTTTTTTCGTTACAAGTTTAATGGACACTGGGCATTGAAAGTTCAATACGAGATGGGGAATGCCGGTATAGGTTATTTTGAAGATGTTTACCGTAGCACCACTTTTGGTGGGTTTGCTGTAGGAGCAGAGTTTAACTTTTTCAACTACGGGGTAAAATATTACGAATCCTTCTCGCGCGATTTTAGCCCTTATCTCTATTTAGGCTTGGGCATGAGTTTCTTTAATGGCACTGCCACCATGTCTATTCCTATGGCCATAGGGGTGAAGTGGAAAGTGGCCGACCGTGTGAACCTTGGACTAACTTGGCAGGTAGATAAACTTTTCTCCGATAAGTTTGATGGGGTAAACAACCCATTAGGGTTGAATAGAAGTATTTTAATAAATAACGACTATTACTCTACGGCTACAGTGTGGGTGTCGTTCAACTTCTTGAAAATTTGTGCACCTTGCCGCAATGGTGTTATGAGTTTTTAATTGTCAATAGGTAAAGATGCTCCTTGTGAGCTAAAAAAATATAGTTTTTAATACTGTCAAAGCAATGAGGCGGTGATTAAAAAACCTCTTAAAAATGTCGATATTGAAATCTGAAATAAAAACAGGTATTATTCCAAAACATGTTGCTATTATTATGGATGGCAACGGACGTTGGGCAAAACAGCAGTCGCAAGAGCGGTTGTATGGTCATCACCATGGGGTAAATTCAGTGCGTGAGGTTACAGAAGCCTCCACAGAATTGGGTGTTGAGTATTTAACACTCTACACCTTCTCTACCGAGAATTGGAGTCGTCCACAGTCGGAAGTAGATGGTTTGATGGCCTTATTGGTAGATAATGTGGAGCGTGAGACCTCTACTTTCATGAAAAATAATATCCGTTTAATGACCATTGGCGATAGTTCGCGCATGCCCCAAGATACTTTAGAGAAGTTGAATGGTTGTATAGCACAAACAGCGCACAATACCGGTTTAACATTGATATTAGCTTTAAGCTACTCCTCTCGCTGGGAGCTAACCAGAGCCATGCAGCAAATTGCTCAAGCTGTGGAACGTGGCGAGTTAAGCAGTGACGATATAACAGAAGAGACCATAGAGAAACATCTATCGACCTCTCAGATACCAGATCCCGATTTATTAATCCGTACAAGTGGAGAATTGCGCATTAGCAACTTCTTGTTGTGGCAGATAGCTTATTCAGAGCTCTATTTCACACCCACCTTATGGCCGGATTTTACTAGAAATGATTTTTATAAAGCCATCTTAGATTACCAACAACGTGAACGGAGGTTTGGCAAAACAAGCGAACAGATTGTATGAGTAAAAGAGTATTGAGAATTTTCTTGTTGACTATTGTTGCGCAACTATGTGTGGTTGTTGCTCTGCGTGCTCAAGGACAGAATAAATCTGTTCAAGAGTTAGATTATAATGCACCGGTGCAAACAGTAACCATTGCCGATATTAAGGTGACGGGTGCCGACAATTATGAGGATTATGTGC
>CAMTOX010000176.1 GCA_947074225.1 uncultured bacterium | reverse complement strand
GAAGGTTCTTTATGAAAATAGAGCTCACTTGCCGCCGGAACTCCGTAGATACCATTGCCCAATTCTACAATGTTGAGGTAAACTTCCATGATACGCTCCTTTCCCCAAATCCACTCAATGAGTAGGGTGAAGTACGATTCCACTCCTTTTCTAAACCAAGTGCGCGAGCCAAAAGTGAAGACATTTTTGGCGGTTTGCTGACTGATGGTGCTTCCTCCACGTTGCTTTTTACCACTCTTATTATCTTCGCGTGCTTTCTTGATTGCCGACCATGAGATGCCATGATGGCTCATGAAGAGGTTGTCTTCGGAGGCCACAACAGCAATAGTCATCTGTTTGGAAATCTCAGAAAGTGGCTTCCACTCCTTATGTATGGTTGGCATTTCGCCAGATTGAATCTGCTCAAAGGCACGTTTGAACATGAGGGGAGTAAAATATACGGGTATATATTTCAAGGTGACAACCCAAAGTAGAGAAGCCACAAAAAGAAACAGAAGAAGACGTATGATGAAATGGAAAATCTTTTTCATGAAACGGAGTAAAAATAATGAGTTATGCTTTACTGTTTATTTGAGCTATTATATCCCAAATTTGGGGTAGAAGGGGTGCTGTGTCGTCGTTGTTAATGATGAAGTAGTGTGGCAAGGCGTTCTCTTCATGGCGCGTTTGTGAATTATAGCGTGCCTGGAAATGGGTATCGGGGAGTTGGTCGCGTAGCATGACGCGGCGGCGACAGATCTCCTTTGGAGCCGCGACAATGACCACTTCGTTCACCACTTTATCTAGGCCACTCTCGAAAAGGATGGCCGATTCGCAAAATACTAAAGGTGTGGATTGTGCTTCTGCCCACTCTTGGAAATGACGAATCACAACGGGGTGCACTATGCCATTCATCAACAATCGTTTCTCGCTGTTTGAGAAGATGTGTGCCGACAAGTAGCTTCTGTTTAACCCTTCAGCATTGTAGGACTCTGCTCCAAAAGCATTTATTATTGCTGCTTTAAGTTCACTATTCTCGGTCATGAGCTGTTTGGCTTGAGCATCGGAATCGTAAACCGGGTAACCACACTGTTCAATAAGTTTGCTAACGAATGATTTTCCGCTGCCAATACCGCCTGTTATACCTACTTTAGTTGCCATCTGGTTAAAGATTTTCTGATTAAGAGTTCTCTGTTAGATTGAAACCTCTTTCTATTATACATAATATAATGGGTAGTTCGTTTTCTGTTTATCTCCTCTGCTCTAACTTTGCTAATAACTACGCTCTTAATGTTCCATTCTGCGTTCTATTATTTTCTTTGCATGTTGCATGTAATAGAACCAGATAATTATAAAGCAGCTATTAAATGGGGGTTATGATAGAAGAGTATGGTGGCCTTTAAGAGAAATTAGATCAAAATAGAAATGAACAATAGGCTATTCAAGCCTTTTCGTTACTCCTTTTATAGTCTAGCTCTCTATTCTGCCGTACTATTTTTAAAATTAAATTCAGAGATGTAGTCTACCTCTTGCGGTACTGCGCGTAACTGATGTATCCCTTTGGGTTTTTTGTTGAAATAGAGCTTTGCTTTTTGCGAAGCATTATGTTCAAGACTGTCGTAATAGACCACTACTTGAAAATCTTCTTCTGCGATATCATGAAATTTAGAAAGTCCAACATTGAATGATATAGTAGCTTCAGAAGGGAAGGTGCGCAGTGTCATCTGCTGCGGCAGTCCAACTCCAACAATAGGAATTTCCATTTTCTTCTCGGTCGATATTTCAATGGGTACCTCTACATCAACACTATTTTGTTCAAACTGTACACCATCTAAAGGAATTAATTGTTGCGAGATGGAAGTGCTTTTGTTAAGTTTTTCTGTAATAGGTTCAAGGTAGAGTGTGTCTATTTGTGCAATAAGTTCATGCGGTGCATGAATAAGCATGGTGTTTGGTACTATCTTAATCTCATCTTTTAAAACATATGGCATGGCAGGAGCATAACTCTCTTGTAAAGCTATGGGCACCTCTTTGCTCTCTAAGAGATTATATTGAGCCTTAAGTTGTGAGATATCGCTGTCGTAGAGTTGAGTGGTTGCCGGGAATTGTGTCATGATGCGCGCAATGAGTTCATTCATGTCGTACTCTAATACTCCCGAGTTGTTGAACTTTTTAGATAGGTCGACTTTAATGGTTGGGAAACGTTCAAAATAATAGTGCCAAAGCACACTTCCCTTATCGCGTACCACAATGGTAGTGGTGATGGGCAGTGAGTCCACAATTTGAACGTTTTGTGGAATGCCAACATATTCGATATTCACTTTCATCTTCATGTTTCGGTTCGAGCTTGAGCTATGCATGACCCAGAAGAGAAATGCGATGAGTACAAAGAATAAAAAAGTTGCTGCGTCTCTTGTGAAAAGAGATGTAGCAACTTTTTTTAATATTTCCTGTACGCGTTGAAAAAAGGTATGTTCAGACATTCTGTTCTTTTTTCCGTGATTTAGTAAGGATTATTTTGAAGGTTGTTGGCTATTGTCTGCTTGATCGGCAGCGAATACCATGTTCTTGTTCACTTTAATGCGAACGCCATCGGCAATTTCAAGAATAACAACACCTTCTTTCACTTCTCTGATTTTTCCGTAGATACCACCAGAAGTAACCACTTGTTTGCCTACTTCTAAAGACTCTTGGAACTTCTTAATCTCTTTTTGACGTTTAGATTGAGGACGAATCAAAAAGAAGTAGAACACTACAAAGATAAGTACCATAAAACCAATGCTGGTCCATTCTCCGCCTAAAGCATTAGCTTGTAATTGCGATTGTAATAATAAAGGTAAATTCATAGTTTTAAATTTTTTGCTAAATTAATAATTTTATTTCATAGTATTGATACCCGATAAAAAAAATCTCCCAGAAAGGTTATTATAACGTAGGCTTTTGTAGTTTACCTTCTTTCTTTAGTTCAGTAACCAATTTATCTAATACGCCATTCACAAAGAAACCAGAACGTGGGGTGCTATACCATTTCGCAAGTTCAATGTATTCATTTAGTGTTACATTTACCGGTATAGTAGGGAAGTTCATTAATTCCGTAATAGCCATGCGCATGATAATAACATCCATATAGGCTATTCGGTCAAAATCCCAGTTCTTAGTATTTTTATCAATGAGTTCGGTGTATTGTTTGTTGTTTACAATAGTATATTGAATGAGTCGCATGACAAACTCATAATCTTTCTCATCCTTATACATTGGCAATAGGCGTTGCTGAGAGCCACTCTCTTCTTTAAACGCTTTACACGTTTTAAGTACAAAACTCAATACGATTTCCAAATCGTCCATCCAATAGATGCTCATCTCTTCCATAGCATCCCAAAGTAGTTCATTGGTAAGGATCTCTTTTTTGAGTACTTTAATCCAAAAATCTTTATCGACATTGAAATCACCCTCTTCGGCTTCCATATATTTTTGGTAATAGTCGGAAGTGATAATACGTTCGTATAAATCGCGAATGACCTGTTCGTGGTTATTCCAATTGATTGTGTTCTCGTTGATGTATTCGTTCAAATCGAAATTATTTGATACCGCTTTAGCAAAGAGATTCTCTGCAAGTCTGGTACAAAGCATATCGTCTGTTGTTAGTTTACTTACTTTATGTCTTGCTGCATCGTGTTTCAATTCAGCGTACCGTGTGGTGTCGACAATAAGTAACAGTAAAAGGTGATACAAATCGTATGCCTTTTTAACACTATGCTGTAGTTCTACTTCAGCATTCTTTAATTCATCATTTTCGTTTACACAAAAAGCATACATCACTTGTAATGCTTTAATACGTAAGAGAGCTCTATTAATCATAATAACCGAGAATATATCGTTATAAATTCAAGCTGCAAAGGTAGTCATTTTAAATCATATCGGAAAAACTATTCGCATACTCAATATTTCTTTATCATTTAATAGGGTTTTAACCCTTTATTTGTATGCTTATTTTCTCTTTCTACCATGAAATTGGACTTTTTCACTTCTTTTCCATTCAGACACTATGCAAACTACTCTCCATTTTATTCAACCTTATGTGCATTAAACGGGCAGACTCCATTAATATTTAATTTTAGCACTCTGCAAAACTATTTTTCGTAATAGCTTTTCATCGCTATGGAGCAGGTAGGGCACACCTCTTATATATAGAAGCTATTTTATACTTAAGTGCACCATGTTTTATACCCATTGCTATGTATGGTTGTTACCCTATTTAGCAATGCTTAGCACTAGAGTAATGTAATGGTATAACGGAAGGATACTATTCTAAATTGTAGACACTATTGTTGATTCCATTTTATTATTCAATTTAATCTCCATTTTTTATGCTACTCCCGATAGATTATTGTTCAACATCTATTCGGGAAGTACAAGCATAATATGTAGTCTCTTGTTTGTTATAAATAGCATTTTCAAATGGCGTGTTGTAATGGTTCTCTAGTGATTCTGCTTTTGGCATAACCATATCACACTATATGGAAGAATCTATTCTTGTGTATGGTCATAGTATTGTTTCATTAGCAAATATATCTTCGAAAGTATAAATAGAGGCCTATTTCCTCAGTTCTAAAAGAGGGTTTCGTGTATTACCTATTGTTCTGTTTCTGTATTCAAATCTTAAAATTTAGTGTTAAATTTATTCTATGTTAATGGTTTCTCCCTCATTATTTGAGTAAATATTCAATTATTTCATTCTTTTTTTTATTTGAATAATCTTATATAGACTTCTTTTAGTGTTTTGTAATTTATTTTTTTAGCTTGATAGTTTGTAATTTTTCTGTTTTTTTTTTTGTATTATTTACGTTTTTACTTTTAATATTCAACAAAAAAAATAAATT
>CAMTOX010000175.1 GCA_947074225.1 uncultured bacterium | reverse complement strand
GAGATTTCTGAATGTGACTGGAGTTCAGACGTGTGCTCTTCCGATCTTATCTTTTTTGAGAGAAAGAACCCATTATCCTCTCATTTACAGTTTTTATTATTCGACAAATATAGAGGTTTTGTTTAAAAAAACAATTAGTTATTAAACAATGTTGTAAAATTAAGTTCTGTTTTAGAGCCTTTTATCTTTTTATTTATTAACTTGCGCACTATAATGTTCATATTATCAGTCGTACTTAATTATTTTTTTATATGTTAAGAGAATTCAATTAGGCAATATAATTGCATAGAATGATTATAAGGGCAGTTAAAGTGATCAATGAATAATCAATAATCGATTTAAGAATATTACTATGAAAAATTTACGACCTATTACACTACTATTTCTCCTAATGACTATGGTAGTAGCTCTTTCAGCACAAGAGCGTAACGAAAAGGCTTCGCTCGACTTTTTTCAACAAGGCATGCGCGCTTATGGCAATGGTCAGTATGACTTTGCAATAGCTTCTTTTGAAAAGGCTTTAACGCACGATAAAGATAATGGGCTTACCTATCTTTATTTAGGTTTATCAGAATTAAAACTTAAGAACTATACGGATGCTTTGAATATGCTTAGTAAAGCAAGTAATTTGGATAAAACCATGACTAAAAATATTGATTTCCTTTTAGGAATGGGCGAAACAAATGCCGGATTAGGCAATTATGATTTAGCAGAAAAATATTTCCGACAAGGCATTGCTTTAGAGAGCACAAATAGCGAAGCCTATTATAAATTAGGAAAATTGGTTTATATGGAGGGCAGAAATGATACTGCAAGTGCAAATTTAATCTTTGATACTTGTATGGCCTTAGACCCAAAAATGCTTAATCGCTTTATTAATATGGCTGAGTCCTATTCGCGCCTGGGCGACCACTCTAAGGCAATTGATCAATATATTCGTATTATGCGTTATGCAAATGAGCCTATTACATTCTATAATGCCGCCACACAATATTTTAAAGATAAGCAGTATGAAAATGCCGCAAGGTTATATCAACACACATTGGAATTAATTAAAGATAATCCTGATTTACGTGTACGTTGTTATGCGGCAATAGGAAATTGCCAATCAAAATTGAGCAACTATAATTCGGCTATCTCAGCCTACAAAGAGGCTGTTAGCATCGATCCTAATAACGTTAATGCTATTCTTGGAGTTGCCCATTGCTATCATCAGTTGAATAACCGTGAAGAGGCTATGAAGTGGTTCCAACGTGCTGCCGACTTGGGAAATCCAGATGCCCAAAATTGGCTGAACTTTTATGTTGAAGAGGATAATCCTTAATTGACTATAACATCATTCTATAGCAAGTTTTTATTTTGCAAAGAGTATATAAGGTTATTATGCAGTTTAAAACCGAAAGGTTTACTTCTTAGTATTGCACGTGTGTGCCTTTTATTGCAATAAGAAACTCTAATGAATATACGTATAAAAAAAGAGAGCCACTCTATTTGAGTGGCTCTCTTTATGAATATGAACATCAGATTACAATTGTGGACCTGAAGCGATTAATGCTTTTGCAGCATCGTTATCGCAGTATTGTTCAAAGTTTTTAATGTACATAGCAGCCAATTTCTTAGCTTTTTCTTCCCATTCTTTTACATCAGCGTAAGTGTTACGTGGGTCAAGAATATCAGATACTCCAGGTAATGTTTTAGGAGCAGTTAAGTTCATGATAGGCACGTTTACTTTTTCTGCGTTTTCAATAGAACCATCAATGATAGCATCAATGATAGCGCGAGTATCTTTTAATGAGATACGTTTGCCAGTACCATTCCATCCAGTATTTACTAAATAAGCTTTAGCACCATGCTCATGCATTTTAGAAACTAAAGTTTTAGCATACATAGTAGGGTGAAGAGTTAAGAAAGCCTCACCAAATGCAGGAGAGAACGAAGGAACCGGTTCGGTAATACCACGTTCAGTACCAGCTAACTTAGATGTGAAACCACAAAGGAAGTGATATTGAGCTTGGTTCTCATCAAGGATAGATACTGGAGGTAATACTCCGAAAGCATCGGCCGAAAGATAGATTACTTTCTTAGCGTGACCAGCACGTGAAGGTAAAACAACCTTGTTGATGAAATAAATAGGATAAGAAACACGGGTGTTCTCAGTTTTAGAAGCAGAAGCGCGGAAATCTGGTTCACCGTTTTCTTTTACAGTAACGTTCTCTAAAAGAGAGTCACGACGAATAGCACGCCAAATGTCTGGTTCTTTCTCTTCTTCAAGGTCAACAACCTTAGCATAACAACCACCTTCGTAGTTGAAAACACCGTTATCGTCCCAACCGTGTTCGTCGTCACCAATTAAGTAACGTTTTGGGTCGGCAGAAAGAGTTGTTTTACCAGTACCAGAAAGGCCAAAGAATACTGCTACATCACCATCTTTACCTACGTTAGCAGAGCAGTGCATAGAAGCAATACCGCGAAGTGGTAAGAAGTAGTTTTGCATAGCAAACATACCTTTCTTCATTTCACCACCGTACCAAGTACCACCGATGATTTGAAGACGTTCAGTAAGGTTGAACATTACGAAAACTTCAGAATTCAAACCTTGTTCTTTCCACTGAGGGTTAGAAGTTTTAGAACCATTCAAGATTACGAAATCTGGCTCACCAAAGTGCTCCAATTCATAATGAGAAGGGCGGATGAACATGTTAGTCACAAAGTGAGCTTGCCATGCTACCTCGCAGATTACGCGAATCTTCATGCGAGTATCTTCGTTTGTGCCGCAATAAGCATCTACAACATAAAGACGTTTTGCAGTTTTAAGCTGTTTAACAGTAAGCTCTTTACAGTGATTCCAAACGTCGTTGTTTACAGGTTTATTGATGGTACCATCCCACCAGATTGTTCCTTCAGAAACTGCATCTTTTACGATATAACGGTCTTTTGGAGAACGACCAGTAAATTTACCGGTATCTACTGCTACTGCACCTGTAGTAGTCAATACACCTCTTTCGAAACCTTCGTTAGCAGGATCAATCTCTGCTTGGAAAAGTTGCTCGTAACTTGGGTTGTGAATGATTTCAACATCATTAGACAAACCATACTTGCTTAAATCTAATTTCGCCATTTTCTTTTTATATTTAAAAAATTAATACCTGAAATGCATGAATGTGTTTTATAACGCTGCAAAAGTATAAATAAAATCGCACTTTGTGAAACAATTAGAGAAAAATTTCTCTAATTATAACCAAATATTATTCTTGTATATACTAAGTTGCTGAATGTCAAATAGTAATAGTTTAACTCCTTGCCAAATCTCATATTACATCAATGCAATTTCATAGTTTATTCATATAGATCTCTATTTTGTTAAATAGCTTAATATCAAACCATGTTCCTAAAATGACTAAGAAGTATCAAAAATCATCTTTAATTACTACAATCTCAATGTTATTTTTTGAGACTCCGAATCATTCTATTTTCTTTGAGACTAACGGCTAAATAGCTTGTGCCATACACTGACGTCGGTATTCACTAGGTGTAAGACCTTCTATCTCTTTGAAAATTCGCGAGAAGTGGCTTCGTGAGGTAAATCCAGACTCGTCTGCTAAGGTTTCCAAATTCATATTGGGCATCTTCTGTAAGATCTCTTTGGCATAGGATACTCGGTATTCCTGAATAATTGAGTAAAAACTTTGCTCTGGAATACTATTAATAGCTCGCGATAAATAAGTTCTATTTGTGCCAAGTAGTGGAGTAAGATCCGATAGACGTAAACCGGGATTTAAATAGAGTTTTTCACTCTTTAAAAGTTGATGCAGCGACTCTAATAATTTTAATTCATTGCTCTCTGCATTATTCTCATGAATAGTATTTTGATTTTCAATGTTGCGTGTTGCTATTTCTTCTTTCTTACTTCTGTTTTCACCCATCCATAATAGAGTTACTCCAATGGCTATGACACTGCGCAGAATGTCGACCCATGCTTTAATGTTATGATTATTTGTGAAGTAAAGAAGCATATGCAATGCTACCCATGCACCTAATAATATGCACATCTGGATTGCAAAGTTCTTAGGGAAATCGCTAATGTTAGAGTATTCCATCTCGTAAACTTTACTCTGTTTTTTTGTGCAATAATATTGGTAGCATACAAAAAATAATATGTTCAAGATTAATGAAGCAATTACTAGATATGGAATGGCTTGGGTAACAGTATCTGGAAGTAGATAATCCCATTCTAACTGAATAAAGAGTGGTATGAGTGCTATAAGTGGGATGATTGACAATAATTTAATTCTAATATTCGTCTTTTGAAAGAAGAAGTATTTGTCCCAGGTTAAAAGTGTGAGATTAATAGGTATGAGCATACCCATGGCATTGATAAAACGTAAGGAGGTATCGGAGAGATTATCAAAAACATAGATAACCTCAAGGAAATGTAATATGTAAAACCCTACAGCTACTAACCATGTTGGATAGTAGAAGTCTCGGTCTTCCTTGGAGTATTTGAATACAGTGGTAATGCCTATAATCATTCCAAATAGACATATACCTGCAAAGATAAGTTGTGTCGAAGACCAGAATATTATTTGGTTATTCATAACTTGGTCCATAGTAAGTGTTTAAGTTTTCAATACCTTAAGGTATTATTGTTATTAGTATGAGGATAAGGTAAAATAAATGTTGTTTCAATATGTATCTTATGTTGCGGCCTTTATGATTATATTTTTTCGGTAATCGCTTGGCGAAACCCCCAATTCAGCTTTAAAGGTCTTAGAGAAATAGCTTCGCGATGAAAATCCCGATAGAAATGCCACATCGTCTAATTTTATATCAGGGTTATTTATAAGTAATTCTTTAGCATGATTTATTCGGT
>CAMTOX010000174.1 GCA_947074225.1 uncultured bacterium | reverse complement strand
TGTGCTCTTCCGATCTCGGGCATAACGGCATAATTCATTCACCAAATACCAGCTAGAAAAGTTAATGGAATGAAGATTAACTATATTACCGTTAGTCGGCTCATGATTTTGTTAAGCCTATGATCGTTGTTAGCCATATAAAGATCAACAAGAGAGGTATTCATCTCTTTATTATTATCAATTAGCTGAAATACTTGGTGCATGTGGTCAATAGTATCCTGGAAGTAGGAGCGATTCTCGGGCAATATTAAGGTGGTGTCATTATCTACAAACTTTTTAAAGGGTTCGCGCAATGGAATAATACTCTTTCGCAATAAAAGAAATTCCTTACGCACATATTGAAGATCACGTCCAATGCTTGTCGATTCATCAGTAAAATCCATAAGCTGGTCTTCCATATCTATCAATATATTTCGCTGCTCGTCCAATAATGTTAAATAACTATCTACAATGGAGCTAATGAGCAAATTATAAAGATAGTCTACACGTTTTACACGTACTTTACCCTTATTGCCACTAATGGCCTTTATAATTTCGGTAAATAAACCATGATTAGATTCTTGAAACCATACAATTGCAGTTGGGTTCATAACTAAAGAGCAGTGCTGCTTTATTAATTGCTTCTCGTCGTTGTAGAAAAAATGATCAATAATGGTAATGACTTGATTATTATAACGTTCTACTTTTGCTATATCGCGCGTGCTTAACACATCTTGCATCCATAAGTTAGATATACGTAAACGTTTACCTAATACTGCTATCTTGTCGGTCTGCGATAATCCCTTTACAATAATCCAATTTATATTCTCTGGCTTTATGCTTGCCATTAAGTCATCTACCTCCTTAAAACAGGAGTAATTCACCTCTTTTTCATTATAACTAATCAATTCAAAGGTTGTTACAACGTCAAACTTACCGGTGTATTGCAGCGTCTCGTAGAGCAAATTGTTGCGTTGACGCATAATTGGTTTTTGCTTTTTAGTGATAAACGACAATTTCATAAGGTACCATTATTAAGGATTAACACTTATTACATACAACTGCCGAGCCAAAAAAAAGGTGAAGTAACTTTAAAGTTCTTCACCTCTCTAATGATTATCTATTGCATATTAGTTGTTGAAAATAAACTTAGTATTTCAATAAACCAATAAAGTTTCTCTTGCTTATGCTTTTAATGTGCCTCTAACCAATTATCGCCAACTCCTAATTCCACTTTTAATGGAATACGTAGTTTAATTGCATTCTCCATCTCTTCCTGTATCATTGTTTTAGCCTTTTCTAACTCGTCCAAAGGTACATTGAAGTTTAATTCGTCATGCACCTGCAAAATCATCTCTGTTTTAAGACCCTCTTTCTCTATTCTATTTGCAATACGCTCCATAGCTATTTTAATAATATCTGCCGCAGTGCCTTGTATAGGTGCATTAATAGCATTACGTTCGGCAAAACCTCTCACGTTGGCATTGTGCGAATTAATATCGGGCAAGTAGCGTTTACGTTGGAAGAGTGTCTCCACATACCCTTTCTCACGTGCCTCTTCAATGGCATCGTCCATATACTCCTTCACTTTTGGAAACGATTGGAAATAGCCATCTATTAAATCTTTTGCTTCACCACGTGGAATGTTTAAACGTTCAGAAAGACCAAACACAGAAATACCATAGATAATTCCAAAGTTTGCTGTTTTAGCTTTTCGGCGCATATCGGAGGTCACCTCGCTAATTGGTACATGATAAATATTGGCGGCAGTAGCAGTATGAATATCTTCGTCCGATAAGAATGCATTGATCATATTCTCATCGCCACTTAAATGAGCCATAATACGTAACTCCACTTGCGAATAGTCCGCACTAACAAATTTGTATCCTTCTGGCGCTATAAAGGCTCTGCGAATCTCTTTACCCATCTCATCGCGAATTGGAATATTCTGAAGGTTTGGGTTACTGGAACTTAAACGTCCGGTAGCTGTAATGGTCTTGTTAAATGAGGTGTGAATACGTCCTGTTTTCTTGTCAATAAGTTTTGGAAGGGCATCAATATAGGTGCTCAATAATTTTTTAATACCACGGTACTCCAGTATTAAACCTATTACCTCATGTTTGCTACGGAGAGATTCTAAGGTCTCTTCGTCGGTAACATATTGGCCGGTTTTTGTCTTCTTAGGTTTCTCAACAATCTTAAGTTCTTCGAATAACAACTGTCCAATTCGTTTGGGCGAGCTTACATTAATAGGCTCACCGCTAAAAGCGGTAATCTGTTCCTCAATCTTTTGTAACTGTGCTGTTAAATGTTCGGAAGAAGCTTTCAGCACCTCCGTATCTATTAGCATACCATAGCTTTCCATTTGCGTCAACACCTTTACCAATGGCATCTCTATCTCCTTAAAGAGTTTCATTAACCCTTGTTGCTCAAGTTTCTCTTCCAGCACCTTTTTCAAGCGTATGGTAATATCGGCATCTTCGGCAGCATACTCAGCAATAAGTGATAAAGGCACATCGCGCATAGAACCTTGGTTCTTCCCCTTGGAGCCAATAAGCTTCTCTATATGAATAGTTTGGTAGTTCAACAATGTCTCTGCCATATAATCCATGCCATGTCTTAATTCTGGATTCAACAAATAATGAGCTATCATAGTATCAAAAAGTTCACCTTCTACCTTAATACCATAATTCAGAAGAACCAGCAAATCGAACTTCAAATTCTGTCCCGATTTAGAGATTGTTTTATCTTCAAATACCAATTTTAAGTGACTTAAAGTATGCAATGCCTCCTCTCTATTTGCCGAGATGGGAAGATAGTATGCCTCAAAAGGTTTTAAAGCAAACGAGAGTCCCACCAACTCTGCCTCTAAGGCATTAACAGAGGTGGTTTCACTATCGAAACAGAAACTGCCCGCCTCTTTAAGCTTTTGTGCAAAGGCAATAATATCGGCTTCATTCTCTAAAATATGGTATTGATGCTCTGTAGTTTGTATAGTATTAAAGGTGTTGTTAATGCTCTCGTCAATAACCTCTTTATCTGCTTCTATATCGCTCTCGTCATCCCCAAAGAGCGATGGTTGCATAGAATCTTTAGCTTTTTTGCGTGTGGGAGCTAAAGTTTCGGCTATTCCTTGAAGTTTCTTCAAATGGCCTCTAAACTCTAATTCGGTAAAGAGAGTTATTAATGCATCCTCGTCCGACTTCTCCATAACCATGGCCTCCTCGTCAAATTCTACCGGAACATCTGTTTTAATAGTAGCCAAAAAGCGCGAGAATTTTATCTGTTCCTGGTTCTCAACAATCTTTTTCTGTAAGGCTCCCTTCAACTCATCGGTATGCTCAAGTAACTTCTCTATAGAACCATACTCTTTCAATAGTTTAGTGGCTGTTTTCTCACCTACGCCGGGGCATCCGGGAATATTGTCCGATTGGTCGCCCATAAGTCCCAACAAATCTATGACTTGTTCGGGGCTCTCAATGTCAAATTTTGCTTTTACCTCTTCAACACCCAATGTGTCGAAACCTGAAGCGCCAAACTTTGGCTTATAAATAAATACATGTTCGGTAACTAACTGCCCATAATCTTTATCGGGAGTCATCATAAATACATCAAAGCCATGCTTCTCTGCCTTATGGGCCAAAGTGCCTATAACGTCGTCGGCCTCAAAACCGGGCACCTGTATTACTGGTATTCGGTAAGCCTCTACCATCTGTTTAATAATTGGAACGGCCTTACGAATATCTTCGGGAGTCTCTTGACGGTTGGCCTTATATTGTTCGAATGCTTCATGACGGAATGTTGGACCAGATGGGTCGAACACTACGGCAAGATGCGTGGGGTGCTCACGCTTCAGAAGATCTTCTAAGGTGTTTAAGAACCCGAAGATAGCCGACGTGTTTAAACCTTTGGAGTTTACGCGAGGATTCTTCATAAATGCATAGTAAGCTCTATAGATTAAAGCGTAAGCATCGAGTAAAAAGAGACGTTTCATATTCTTATGTTGCTAAATAAATAAAGGGGTAAAAACAGAATAGTAACACTATTCTAATAGTTACTGATGCAAAGATAAGGCAAAAAAACCGCTGTTTTAAAATTATCTTTATATTTGTCTATTAATTCCTATTTAAGATGATAACTGAAAAAGAAAAAGCTAAGGCAGGAGTACTTTATAATGCAAACTACGACGAACAACTTCTTAAGGAGAGGTTAGTGTGTAGGCAAAAATGTCAAGAATATAACCTCATACCGGTTTCTTTATTGAACGAAAAGGAGCTATTCATAAAACAACTATTTGCTAAAGTTGGAACTAATCCTATTATTGAACAGCCCTTCCAATGCGATTATGGCTATAACATTGAAGTGGGTAACAACTTCTACTCTAATGTGAATTTAGTTATATTAGATGGTGCAAAAGTTACTTTTGGCGACAATGTTTTTATTGCTCCCAATTGCGGTTTCTACACGGCAGGGCATCCATTAGATGCAGAACGTAGGAATGAGGGGTTGGAGTATGCTTTACCCATTGTGGTTGGAAATAATGTTTGGATTGGTGCCGGAGTCTCTGTATTACCAGGTGTTACCATTGGGAATAACTCTGTAATTGGTGCAGGCAGTGTTGTTACAAAAGATATTCCACATGGAGTCATAGCGGTGGGAAATCCATGTAGAGTGGTGCGTCAAATAACAGAAGACGATAAAGATAAATGGTAAGTAATTATATATGAAACGTATATATGTGTGGGTTTTATAAATCTGTTTTGACATTTATCTCTTCCAATACTTCAAACCTAAATTTAATATTTACTCATTCACACAATTTCATTAAGACCTATAACTTCGTTAAAGATTAGTTACTACAAAGCTCCTTCAAAGAAAGGTCAAAGAGGGACCAAATTCGGATCCTATATCCGACTTTGGTCCCTCTTTAATCCCTC
>CAMTOX010000173.1 GCA_947074225.1 uncultured bacterium | reverse complement strand
AAAGTTTTACACTCAAGACTACACTCTTTCCCTACACGACGCTCTTCCGATCTGATATCTCTATTGTTGCTCACCTATTAGTGGATCTAAAGGTGTAATTACTTTTATTTTTAAAAAGATCTATTTTTAAATAATATGTTGTATCTTTGAATATTAATCACATATTCACTTATTATTTAAGAAATGAGAATTAGAAATACTATTTTTGTATGTTTTATTCTTTGCGTTACATCTAATGTTGTAGCTCAAGGGTTATTTGATGCAGTAAGGTATTCCGATAGGACTCTATATGGTAGTGCTCGTTATATGAGTATGGGAGGTGCTTTCTGTGCAATAGGTGGTGATGCATCGGCCATAAAAGATAATCCAGCCGGTCTTTCTCTATTTGAAGCCACTGAGCTTGCTTTAACAGTAATGATTGCTCCAACGCACTCTATAAGTTATTGGAATTCGCTAGAGAGTAATATGGGTTTTTATTATAGAGCTAATAATGTTACGGCCATCTTTGCTATCCCTACCAATAAGGAGAGGGGTTATTTAAATTCAAGCTTTAGTATTAGTTATAACAAGCTTCATAATTTTGGAAATAAATATACCATTTGTGGTAGAAATGTATATTCTATTACTGATTATATGGCAGGATTTGCCAATGGCTTGACGGTCGATGAAATGTCGTACTATAAGAAAAATGCTTCAAGTATGGCGCTTATGGGTTATGCAACCAAATTAATTTATCCGGTGGAGGGTGAAAATAATGTTTGGGCTTCTTACCTTCCAGTTGATGAGGCTCCCTATTCTAGTATGGTAATTAACGAGAAAGGTTATGTTGATGAGTATTCTATTGCTTATAGTGGTAATGTGAGCGATATATTCTATTTTGGTGTTTCAATAGCTGTGCAAGCTTTAGAATATGTTATGAAGTCTGAATATTATGAGTATGATAGTTGGTCTAAAACTGTATTGCAACGTAATAATTTTCATACGAATGGTATAGGGGTAAATACCTCTGTAGGGTTTATGGTGAATGCCATGCCAAATTTACGATTAGGCGCCTCATTTCAGATTCCTACTTTCTTTACGCTTTTTGATACTTATAATAGTGGTTTGTATGCCTATAAAAGTGAAACTAGAAAAACCAGTGTAAATGAGTCGGAGATTTTAAATGTAACATATAAATTTTCATCTCCTTTACGTTTGCAGGTAGGTGCTGCTTTCGTAAGCAAAGATTTTTTAAATGTAAGTGTAGAGTATAACTATTATGGTTATAGAAATAGTATGAGTATAAACCAAAGGGGAGATGATGTGTATCAAGGTGTATCGTTTAATCTTACCAATAGTGAAATAAATAGTTATGCAAAGAATGTTCATATAGCTAAATTCGGTGCAGAGTATTTTATCAAATCATCATGGCCAATTCGCTTGGGATTTGCCTATACTTCGCCAGCTATAAAGTCAGATGCTGGAAAAACCTATTCGAAGAATAGTACGCGTACCGATGCATTTTACTTTACCGATTATGGAAAGTTGTACGCAGGTATTGGGTTTGGTTATTGGATGAATAATTTTAAGATTGATTTTGCTTATCAGTACAATTATCATTTACAACAATATACGCCATTTCAATATAATGCAGAGAACTATGACTTCTATTCTCAAAAGACACTTTTACCAGTTTATGGTGCCCGTGAGTCTGAAAATATAGCGGTGAGTAATATCTACTCAAATTATCATAATATAGTTTTATCTTTATCTTATGCATTCTAAGTAGTTACTTCTCTTTCTTTAAAGGTGGCAGGGTTTCCCTCAACAATGGTATTATCGGGTATGTCTTGCATTACTATGGCTCCTTGCTTAATAAATACGTTGTTACCAATTGAGCTACACGTGTTTGTAATGACCGTTCGTGCACCTATTACCACATGATTCCCAATGGAAAGTTTAGGCTTCTGTTTTGATAGTTGAATTTCTCGACTATCGTTAATCTTTGGAATTTGGTAAGCTTTTCCTAATATGAGCACTTCTTGTTCTACTATTACATCGTTACCTAAATTCATTATACGCTGCATGAATCTAAAGTTAAATCCAAACCTAACGTTATTACCAACAGAAATTTCATTACCATTACCAAAGAAGCATCCTTTTTCTACAAAGAGTTTTTTACCGCACTGTTTAAACATGAAGCGGCAAAAGAAATGTCGAATATAAGTAGCTCCAGTTCCTAATATTGGAACAGTAGATTTAAATAGTGGACGTGCAAAAGCATAATATCCTAAAGCAAAAAATGGTCTTAAAATCATAATTCTCTCCTTAATAACTTCTATTTTTATTCTCTTCTACTCTTCGCCCATCATTTTCTTTAGCTGTCGCGGTCCGGCTTTACTCATTTCGTTGGGTTGTAGTTCAATATCTTTATAGGTTTCGTCAATCCATAATTTTCGTTTCTCGAATCCATAAAGTGTAATGAAGTAATTGAGTAGAGGAATTGTTTGTGAATAATAAGATGATACTTCGTGTCCTAAATTTTCATAGCGACGAATAAAATAGGGGTATTTATTTTTATCGAACTGTTTCACCAATATCTTACTTCCGAAGAAGCCTAAATTGAACACTTGAATCTTTTTGTATGTTACAATCCTGTCGGCCGTACCATGTATAAACAGAGTAGGAGCGGGTTGATGGTATTTATATTTAGGTTTACATTCATGGGCATATATGGCCCCAGAATAGGAGACGACACCTGCGAAGCGTAAATGTTTTGGAAGTGTCTGTGTTAATTCGTGATGATTTGCCCAATAATAATCAGTTTGTAATGCCAAAATAGCTCCTGCACTATAACCTAATAGATAAATTTGTGTAGTGTCAAAATTGAATTTTTCGGCTTTTGGATAGAGAAAATTTATGGCCGAAACCACATCTTCCACTCCCATTTGAATAGCATGTTCTAACACCTTAGGTGTTACTTTTGCCACTCCTTTCATTCCTAGCCGATAGTCTATAGCTGCTACTGTATAGCCCAAGTTTTGCAACTCTTGACAATAGGCAGAGCACCATTCGCTATTTCGAGAGCCATGCATAAAACCGCCACCGTACATGAAAATGATGAGTGGTTGCTCTTTAAGTGGTACTTGAGGCGTATATAGATCTAACTGCAGCCATCCGCTATCTCTAACAGCATAATTGTAAGTTGTGGTAGTGCTATTGACATATAACAGATTAAAAGAGAGTAAGATGGTAATTATAAGTGTGATTATTATTTTCTGATTCATAATATTATAGTCCTGATATATAAATATAAATGATACAAGAGTTCTATTCTTATGCTCTTTATTTCAAAAATGATGCCCATTGTTCTTTAGTTGTTAATGGTTTATTGTTGGCACTTACTTTGCAAATTCTAAGTAAAATATAGTATAGTTTCCAAATTTTATAACCTTTTATTAATTCCTACTTCTATCATTATGAAACAGTATCTCATTTTGCTTTTGTTTATTCATTGTTTTACGTTATTAATGGCTCAACCAGAGCCTGAAAATTATGCCTATGTAGAACGCGATACCGGATGGTTGCACTTAGATCTCTATCGTCCGGAGCGATATATAAAGGAACGTCCTACTATAATATATTTTCATGGGGGTGGTTTTTTTGAGGGTAGCTATAATATGCCCGATGCAGTTAACTATTGCCGAACGATGCAAGCTCAAGGATATACTATAATTTCCGTGGATTATCGACTCATGTTGGAGCATGTTGGTAAAGTGAGTTTGAAAACCTTAGAAAATGCCATTCTTTATGCAGCAGCCGATGGAGTAGCTGCTATTCGCTATATCTATGATCATGCAGATTGCTTTGGTGTGAATCGTGAACAGATTTATCTTTTGGGTAATAGTGCAGGTGCAGTTATGGCTTTACAGATAAACTATGCATGGTCAAATGGTATGGAGTTGACCGCATCATTGCCCGATTCGCTCTCCTTTGCTGGAATTATATCCTATTCGGGTGCTATTTTGTCGTTTAAAGGTACACCGAAATACAAAAAGAGGGCTCCAGCTCCTACGCTTTTCTTTCATGGTACTGACGATAAATTAGTTCCTTATAATAAAGTACAACTATTTTGTGTTGGTTTTTATGGTACTAATATTTTGGTAAAACTTTATGAGAAAAAGAAGTATCCCTATTTTGTAAGACGTTATGAGGGTTTAGGGCATAGTGCCGAAGAGCAATATCCATATACCATACCCATGGTAAACTATTTTGTCTATAACTATGGCATCTTGAAACAAGATTTATGTATTGACGAAAAATATTGGAATAAGAAACTAAGAGCTACTAATATGGAGAAGTTGAATTTAATGGAGCTCTTTTTAGATTACGAGTTTAAATGGCATTCTGAAAAAGAGTTCTTAGAAAAAATTGCTCCCGATATGGAGTAGTGTTATCGAGAATCATTTCTAGAAATTCTAAATATTAAATATAAGTTTACAAATAAGTAGGAGATAGATTTCTAAGTTATAAATAGTTTATTTCCCTAATGTGTATTTAGCTTCCTACTTTCAATATTTATAATAGGAATATTATAGTATGGTATTTCTGAATTTTTTTTGTAGAGTTGAATTTTATCGTCATATAAGTGTTAAAAATGAAACTTATAGGTTCTGTTTATTCGTTGTTTTTCCTTTTGATAGAGTCTTTATGAGTAGTATTATGTATATACATCGTATGAAATTGTTCTATTTATTGATATTTTCCATTAGATATTGTATTTCTATTCCTTTATATAGATATTACTAAAAAATAACTTTATATTTAAAAATAAATTTATAAATATTGTATATTTGACTGTTTAATTTTTTAATTTTTATATTATAAATTTATTTAATAATTTCATAAATAAATATTTCAAAGCTTATATCTAATTTTTTAATAATTATTATTATTTTTTTT
>CAMTOX010000172.1 GCA_947074225.1 uncultured bacterium | reverse complement strand
TTAAAACATTACATTTGAAAGTAATATTAGTTTATAGCTGATATAAGAGTAACATATCAACGCATAAATATTCTTGTATTGGCTATTACTGTTTTTAAAATAATTAAAATTACTTGTATACAAAGAAAAGTCTAAATGTTTAATACTAAAAAGATTGGTTGAAATAAATGGTGAATAGATTTATTAAAATCATTATAAAATAGAGAAAGAAAAGATACAAAGAGGAGAAATAAAAAAATAAAAGCAAAATCATTTGTTTGTTACAAAAAAACCATACCTTTGCAGCATAATAAACAACAAAATCTATAAAACCTATAAACACACAAAGGCTATGGTTGATACAACAGCTTACTCAGGCCAAACTCGTCAAGAGACTGACTTAATAGGCACCAAAGAGATTCCAGCAGAAGCACTTTATGGCGTACAGTCATTACGTGGTTTCGAAAACTTCAAGATTTCAGGTCAATTGATGAACGACTACCCCAACTTCATCAAAGGAATGGCCATTACAAAAAAGGGCGCTGCAATAGCGAACTATAAACAGGGTAAACTTACCGAAGAGCAATACAAAGCTATTTGTCAGGCTTGCGACGAACTTTACGATGGTTTGCATCATGAGTTCTTCCTCTCGGATATGATTCAAGGTGGTGCTGGTACTACCGTGAATATGAATGCTAATGAGGTTATTGCCAACCGCGCTCTTCAAATCATGGGTAAAAATCCTGGAGAGTATGAGTTCTGTTCGCCAAACGACCATATCAACGCTTCACAATCAACAAACGACGCTTATCCTACTGCCTTCCACTTTGGTCTTTATCTTGAGACACAGAAGTTGGCCGAAGCTATGCGCAAAATGATCTGTTCTTTAGAAGCTAAAGCGTCTGAGTTCTCTCAAATCATTAAAATGGGACGTACTCAGTTGCAAGATGGTGTTCCAATGACATTGGGACAAACCTTCAAAGCTTTTGCCGATGGTTTAAAACATGAGTTGAAGAAACTTGAGTCGGCAGCCGAGGAGTTACTTTGTGTAAACATGGGCGCTACTGCCATTGGTACAGGTATTTGTGCTGAACCAGGTTACAGCGAGCTTTGTATTGAAGCGCTTCGCGATATTACCGGTTGGGATATCACACTTGCCGAAAACTTAATTGAAGCTACAAGCGACACTTCAGTACTTGTGGGTTACTCTTCTGAATTAAAACGTATATCGCTTAAAGCCATTAAAATTTGTAACGACCTACGTTTAATGGGTTCTGGTCCTCGTTGCGGTATTCAAGAACTTCATTTACCGGAAATGCAACCAGGTTCTTCTATCATGCCTGGTAAAGTAAATCCTGTAATTCCAGAAGTAATGAACCAATTGTGTTATAAAGTTATTGGTAACGACACTGCAATAATGTTGGCTTCTGAGAATGCTCAGTTAGAACTTAACGTTATGGAACCAGTTATTGTATATTGCCTATTCGAGTCTATTAACTTACTTACAAATGGTTTCAACACTTTACGCACTTTATGTATTGATGGCCTACAAGCTAACGCTGCAAATTGCGAAAACATGGTGAAACAATCTATTGGTATTGTTACTGCATTAAATCCAATTATTGGTTATAAAAACTCTACTAAGATTGCTAAAGAAGCTATGGAAACCGGCAAAGGAGTTTATGAGTTGGTAATAGAACATGGCATTTTAGATAAAGAACAGTTAGATACTATCTTACTACCAGAAAACATGGTAGCTCCAGTCAAATTAGACATTAAGCCAAAAAAATAAAGAAGTACATAACTAAAACACACCACAATAAAGGTCGATGCTCCAAGTGAGAATCGACCTTTATTACTTTATATTTATGCCTAAAAAAATTGTTCCCTTTAAAAGTGATATTACATTAGTTCCGTTTCGAGTATCTTAGAAATGCTTCTGTAACCTCACTGGCAAATGTTTTAGAAACAGGCATAGTTTCAAGATTTGGTTGGTCGAGTTCTAAACTAATCCCCACCGGAGTCTTACGCAAAGCGACTACATGGGCAAAGTTAACCATATAAGAGCGGTGTATGCGTTGAATGGGTGTATCGACAAGAAGTTCCGACATACGCTTCATAGAGTTCCTGAGTAGATATTCAGAAACCTGGTCGTTGTTTTTGTAGAATATAGAAATGTAGTTATCGGCGGCCCTCAGATAAATTACATGGTCGGACATCACCGTAAAACGCACCTCTCCTTTCTCATCTGGAAACTGCAGAACCAAGGTTTCCGGTTTAGAAAGCCCCATCTCCATCTTCTTAAGTCTCATCTTTTTATCTTGATTAGAAAAATAGAGCCACGACACCGAATAGGGCAAGAAAATAACCAGTACGGTATTAAAATTAGCCTCGGTAAAGACTTTTATAATATCTTCCATCGACCAGAAGTGCAAATCCTCATTCACCGCTATAGTATATAAGGTATAGAACCCCGAAAGGACAATAATTTCGCAAGCCACCCAAAGAGCATACTCCAAATAGTATAATGAATGTTTGCGCACAAACCGATACATTAAGAAACGACTAAAGGCAATAACTAGAATTCCTGTTAGCACCAATAAGAATGAGAAAATAAAATAGCGCACAGGCGAAACATTATACCAATTCCCAGAACCAAACGGTTTATAGAGATTAATAAAAATAATTGAGAAGAGCGCAGTAAAGAGAATAAGCTTTATAAAGTTATTCTTATCTACAAGGTAATTATCTACCTTCTTTCCTCTTCCAAAAATGTCTTTAAACCATTTCATATAACAAATTATTTAGAACAAAAGTAATATAAATTCTCATATAGTAAAGAAAATATACAAATTAGGAGTTTTAGAAATGTTTTAAAAGGACCATTTTTCATCCCAAAAGGTAGTTAGAAAACATATTATTCACCCCAATATACAATATTTCATCCCTTTATACGGGATTTATCGTCAAAAAATGGAAGCTTATACCTTTTCAAAAAAAGTGAAGAAAAAAGGGTGTTAATTTGCAAGTGATATAGCAAAACTATAACAACCAAAAGAATTAAGCCTATGTTTGATTTAGCAACAAGAAGTGCATATATTCACCGTCAAATTGAGAATGGAAAGAATATATACCTACAGGACTCTAATGTGAAACTTCACTTTGTGGAGTTCAATAAGAAGTGGTCCACGGGCAAGGTATCTACAACTCAAAGCAAATTTGAACCAACGGAATTCTGCAATCAAAACGATGAGAGCATATTTGAGAACAAACATTTTCGATATCCGGTCTTTGTACCAACGAAAGGTCACCGCAACAAATGCATCATCCTTTTGCATGGACTCAATGAACGCAGTTGGGAAAAGTATGGTTGTTGGGCAGAAGAATTGGCCATCCTAACCGGCAAGCCTGTGCTTCTCTTCCCGTTGGCCTTCCACATGAACCGTTCACCTCTGGATTGGTGTAACCCACGTGTCATGATACAATATGTAAAAGAACGTCGCATGAAATTGGGAGAATCAGAGAATCTCACCTTTGCAAATCTTGCTTTGAGCGACCGCCTCAGCTTAAACCCACTACGTTTCTATGCCTCGGGCAGAGAAACCGGCGATAACCTATGGCAACTATTGAACGACATCAAGAAAGGCAAACATCCACTCTTAAAGAAAGATACACAGATAGATATATTTGGATACTCTATAGGAGTACTGTTAGCACAAGTCATGTTAATAAGCAATCCGGAAGATCTCCTTTCAGAAAGCAGACTATTTGGCTTCTGTGGCGGCTCTGTATTTAATAAGATGGATGGTAACTCACGATATATTATGGATAAAGAAGCGTTTAATAAAATCCACAACTACTATCAATATGATTTCTTAAATCAGAATGCCAGCAAGACCGATTTATTTGAACAACCATTTAAAATGATGATAGACGATAAGAGGTATAGTCAAACGCGAACAAACTTCTTTGAAAAATCGTCTAATAAAATACGAATAATATCACTGAAACGAGATGTTGTTATACCCTCTGAAGGTATAGAAATCGCTTTAGGCAAGCAGGCAAGCAAGAAAAGTTTAATGACACTTGACTTTGATTTTAGCTATTGTCATGAAACACCTTTCCCAAACGATCTGAACAAGAAAAATGAAATCAACAGAGCATTCTTGGAAATCTTTGGCGATGCTGGAGCTTTTCTGAGTTAAAAAAGACAGTAATTCCATGAAAAATAAACATTCGGGGAAGAGTATTTCGGTATTCTTTCCCGAATAATTATTTAAGAATATACGTATCAGCCACTATAAAACATAGGGATATACGAATAAGGTGCAAGAATAAGATGAATCTAACTGTAAATGGTAACAATAACTTACAAAAAAGATTTAATAAGTTAAATTAAAAGCGATTGAAAGAGATAGCTCTTAATAATAGAGAAAAAAGAGAGAAACTTAACTATCAATATGTTGCAGTAACGAAAAAAAAGTGCTATCTTTGCAGCCGATTTAGAAATAAACATTTTATTAATTAATTCACAAAAAGATTATCACTATGATGAATCATTATGAAACTGCTTTCATTTTGACTCCCGTTTTATCTGACGCACAGATGAAGGAAGCAGTAGAGAAATTTCACGATTTCTTGGTAGCCGAAGGAGCTACAATCGTGAATGAGGAGCATTGGGGATTAAAGAAATTGGCTTACCCTATCCAAAAGAAGTCGACCGGTTTCTACGCATTGATTCAATTCGATGCAGACCCAAAAGTAATTGCAAAATTAGAATTGCAATACCGTCGTGATGAGCGTGTTATTCGTTTCTTAACTTTCCGTTTAGACAAATACGCTTATGAGTATGCAGCAAAACGTATTAACAAATCTAACAATGTAGAGGAGAAGTAAGACATGGCAAACAATGCAGACATCCGTTATTTGACTCCTGTTGCAGTAGACAACAAGAAGAAAAAATATTGCCGTT
>CAMTOX010000171.1 GCA_947074225.1 uncultured bacterium | reverse complement strand
TTTTTCTTGTCTTGATGCTTGAGCTCTTTTGGTATGTAAGCTTGTGGTTCTAAAGCTGCACCCATTGCTTTAAAACGATAAATATTGTCAATATCGATCTATTAAGATCCTTTGGCACCAGGAAATGGCGGTGCCATAAAAATATCAGAGGTGTCTATATTAGGCAATGGAAAAGGTTTTAAATAGACTATGTCATCGCAAATTAAACCAATAGGTTTGCCATTGGCATAAAGACAATACTCTCCAAACATACGTCGGTAATGAATCATTACCGGCAACTCTTGAAGTATCTCATAAATATACTCCATAAAATTTAATGATGTTGCCATATAATACCTCTCTTTTTTTATTTCTTCTTTACTAAAATTCAAATCAAAGATAACACTCTTTTATTTTATTGATAGAAAGTTTTAAAAAATATTCATTACACATTAAACCTTTTCTTTTATTTTAGTCATAGTTTTGTATTCTGATGGGAATAGATAGCTATTCCTACATTTAATTGTTAGTTTCACGACTCTTCTGTGTTGAAGAGTCGTGATTTACCCTTACTATTTCTTCAGCAAAAAACATACTAAGGGGCATAAGTACTCTTTTTAAATAGATTCCTACTTTGTGCTTAACTCCCCTTGTAAGATAGTATGATTTTTGATAGTGTAAATAGAACTTAACTGAGAGATACTTTACAGTTAATTGTTTATAATAATTTCTACTTTTATATACGCTTTATATCTCTAGATTAAGTTTCAAATAAAAGCTAATATATCATCTCATTATCTGTTGCTATAGTAATAGAAGAAGCAATGTTTAATAGTGTTATATCTTAAAAAAACGAATAGGCTCTAATTATTTATTAGGGTCTGCGGTAACAAAAAATAGGCTCTAGAATAATTATTATAAACCTTTTAAATAGAAACCATTCATGAAAAAGTATGTTGTTTTAACTCTCTCGCTGCTTGTTGCGGCGTTATGTTTTGCTCAACCTAACCATAAGACCATACAGGTAGTTGGTAAGGCTAGTGTACGTGCGCTCCCAGAAGAATTCTCTTTTTCTGTGCCTTTAGAGATTAAAGATGCCGATTACGATGCTTGTTATCAGAAACTCGTAGCTAAGGTCGATGGTGTTAATGCCGATCTTAAAAAGGCTGGTTTTGGAACTAAACAGGTGAAAGTTCAAGATCTTTCCGTACGCGAAAACTACCTTTGGGAACAAAATAAACGTGTGTTGCAGGGATATATAGGTTCTGTGTCGGTAACAATTAATGGTACATATTCTACTCAGCAATTGAACAATGTCTTGAAGGTATTAAAGAAAAACGAGTGTCTT
This sequence comes from uncultured bacterium, assembly GCA_947074225.1. Taxonomy (GTDB): domain Bacteria; phylum Bacteroidota; class Bacteroidia; order Bacteroidales; family Paludibacteraceae; genus CAMTOX01. The sequence goes on along the minus strand of CAMTOX010000171.1, from coordinate 3,627 downwards.
TATACTCTTTTCTTTAATCTCTCTGAATCTCAACGTGAGCAGTTACGCAAAGATGCTATTGCTGCCGCGGTAGCCGATGCTCAAAGCAATGCTGAGCAATTGGCATTAAGTGCTAAAGTGAAGCTTGGTTCTATTATTCGTATTGTCTATAATGATGGCATGCCAATATTAGATGAACTCATGCCACGTAACGCCATGTTGGGAAATAGTTTTGAGAAAACTTCTGCCGATATGAACTTATCTCCACAGGAGATATCGATAGAAAAATATGTCAATATAGATTACTCTATAGAATGATGATGTGAGTATGAATTAGAATTCATAGGACGCTATATTGACAAAACGCCCCTCTTGTGTTGGTTCAAGAGGGGCGTATTATTTTTACACTTAAAGTGTTGTTAACTTCAATAGTTGCTTAGGCTTCTGTTTCTGGCTCAACGTTAGCGTTGTTTCTACGGTTATCGCCTTTCTTCTCGGCCACAAAGTCGTCGCGGCGTCCAGAGAAGATTTCATAATGCCAATATTCACACTCCAAAGAGCCATTCAATAACTTTATTTTATCGGTAGGTTTCATGCCAATAGCTTGTAGGCACTCAATGTGCGAAGAGATAACCCAAGCGTCATTACCTACGAATCGGTGTTTAAGAATGCTTCCTAAGGTACGGTAAAGTCCAAACAAGTCGTCGGTTAAAATACGCTCACCATAAGGAGGGTTAGTAACCATTAAACATTTTCCTTCAGGAGTTTGGAACTCACTTATTGGAGCACGTTCAATCTCGATATATTTGCTTAAACCAGCTGCTTTAATATTGCCCGTAGCAATACGTATAGCATTTTCACTTACATCGGAGGCATAGATTTTATGCTTAAACTCACGCTCTGCGCTGTCGTCGTTATAGATTTCGTCGAAAAGATCACGATCAAAGTCGCTCCATTTCTCGAAGGCAAACGATTTGCGGTAGATACATGGTGGAATGTTCAATGCTATCAGTGCTGCTTCAATAGCAAAAGTTCCCGAACCACACATAGGGTCTACGAAGTTGCACGAGCCATCCCATCCTGCCAACAGAATCATTCCTGCTGCTAAGGCCTCATTGATTGGGGCTTCATTTTGTGCATTACGGTATCCACGACGGTGCAAACTCTCGCCCGAACTATCTAAAGAGATGGTACATTCATTATGAGAGATATGTACATTGATGTATAAATCGGGGTTGGTAAGTCTTACTGAAGGGCGTTTACCTTGGCTCTCTGTAAAGCGGTCGGCAATAGCATCTTTCACACGGTAGGCTACAAATTTTGAGTGACGGAAATCATCAGAATTTACTGTGGCGTCGATAGAGAAGGTATGTTTCACTGTTAGAAACTTCTCCCAATCAATCTCTTTTACGGCATCGTAAACCTCATCGGCATTTTTAGCTTTGAATGTAGCGATAGGTTTTAGCACGCGGGATGCTGTACGTAGCGATAAGTTAGCACGATACATCAAAGCTTTGTCGCCGGTAAATGATACTGCACGGCGTTGGATTGCTACATTGTTTGCACCTAAGTTTACTAACTCTTTAGCCAATACTTCTTCTAATCCATAGAAGGTTTTGGCAAGTAAGGGGAATTCGTTTGTCATAAATACTTTATATAAAAGCTATAGTTATTGCTTTATTTATTTTATAATTCTTCTTGAATCTCTGTTAACGCTGTAATAGCACCTTGTAATCGTTCTTTGCCAACTCCCTGCACAATGGTGTAAGGAATTCCCAAGGCCTCAATCTCCTTTTTATACCACAAGAAGAGCTCTTGGCGGATGGTAGGGTTCTCCCGAAGGGGATCGTCTACCCAAGGCAGATCTGGTAAACAAAGCAAATAGTGTGCTATCGGCATCTCTTCTATGGCTCGTTCCATCCAAATGGGCATGCGGTAGTAGTGATGCAGAAACCACACCTTGGTGATAATTAATTCTGTGTCGTAAAAGATAAAAGGCGAAGGTTCTGAAGGAGTCCATTGTAACTCTTTGCATTGTGCTTGGGCTATAGCTTCAACATCCTCGTAAGTGTAAGGACGTTGCAATGCCCCGATATAATCTCTGGCATATTCTGCTACCCATGGCGAATTAAAATATTCAGAAAGTTGAGCACACAGTGTAGACTTTCCTGTGGATTCCGGACCCACAATGGCAATACGTTTCATCTTATGTTTACTCTTCTTCTCCAACTTTCCAATGTTTCAAAGCTGCTTGAACAATGGGGTTCTCTTGATTCATAATTTTATAATAGGCCTCTTGACCATATAACTCCCGTGCCACCATGGCTTTAATTTGACGCGTCAAGAGCGGATAAGAACGCATATATTGTTCTTCGTTGTATTCTATATCTTCTTTAGTAGCGTTATCTATCAATTTTTGATAGAGCTCTTCGGGAATAAGGTATTTCTCGTTGAATACTTTCACTGTAGCGAACTTCTCCTTAAGCAAAGTTCTGTTCTTTTCAATGTAACTGGCTAAGGTGCTGTTAAATACTCCTTTGGCAATAACATTGCGGTGATAGGCAGTAAACTGTGTCGTGTCAAGCGGTACAAAGATATCGGGCCAAATGCCACCACCACCATATACTGTGCGACCGGTAATCATGGTTTTATATTTCAGAGAGTCTGGGAATGTTACGCTATCGGCATACATCATCTCACCATGTTTGAGTCTCTTCTCAATATCTTTCTGATAGGCATCTATACCTTCGTTATAGGGTTTCTGAATATTTCTTCCTGAGGGGGTGTAATAGCGTGCTACAGTGAGTCGCATCTGTCCCTTATTCTCTAGTGGTATAGTACTTTGAACTAATCCTTTTCCAAAGGTTCGGCGTCCAATAATGGTAGCTCTTTCCCAATCTTGAAGTGCTCCGGCTACAATTTCACTTGCCGATGCCGAGTAGTCGTCTACCAACACTATCAAATCTATTTTATGTAATTTACCATTGCCCGATGAGTAGGCATTGCTGCGTGGTAAATGCTCCCCCTCGGTATAGACAATTAATTTACGATCGGCAAGAGCATCGTCAACCAAATTTATTGCCGCTTCCATAATACCTCCGCCATTGCCTTGAAGGTCAAGAATAAGTTTACGCATTTTCTGCTTTGTCAGTTTCTCTATAGCCTCCTGCATCTCTTGTGTGGTGGTGGTTGAGAAACTGTTGAGTTTGATATACCCAATACCGGGCTCTATCATGTAGGCGGCATCGACCGAGTGAATAGGAATTTTATCGCGAGTAATTCTAAAAAGTATAGGTTCTGGCACGTTGCGGCGACTCACCAGCACATCAACAGTAGTGCCTTTAGGGCCACGTAATAATTTCGCAATATTCTTGGTAGAGGTTTTATTCCCTGCTATTATAGTGGTGTCGACCTTAATGATGCGGTCACCAGGTTGGATACCTACTTTTTCTGATGGGGCTCCATCAATGGTTTGATTTACATAAAGCGTATCCTGAAGCATCTGATATTGAATGCCCACGCCTTCAAAACTCCCTTGAATGCCTTCGTTGGAGATCGGAAGAGCACACGTCGGAACTCCAGTCACATTCAGTATCCTCGTATTCCGTCTTCTGCGTTATAAAAAATACCAGCACTCACGTCCACTTT
>CAMTOX010000170.1 GCA_947074225.1 uncultured bacterium | reverse complement strand
ACGCCATTATTATATAGAGCTTGTTTATTATTTTGTTTACTTATACAAAGAGAAAATATAGGTTATATTAGAAATGTATATAACAATTTTTTTAAGAGTGTTGTTACGTCTCTTTTTTTTGTATCTTTACACTCTTAATATTATCTGTAACAGAATTCAGACAAAACCAATCGTGATTAATAAATCATGAGGATAGAACAAGGAACACTTATGGGTATTACGCAGTATTTGAATAAGAATCTCTTTTTACGCACTGTTGCCGGAATTATATTGGTGACGGTAATTCTATTTTGTATTTGGTGGTCCATTTGGACCTTCTTAGGTCTATTCCTTCTTGTCACCATTCTTTCAATTAATGAGTTCCATAAGATGACCAATTCCGAAAATGTATCGGTAATAAATTGGCTTGCAATGGTATCTGCAGCTCTACTATTTGTGGGCGGCTTTGTTTATTATGGTATAGGCGATGATGAACTCTTAACAGATTGTGTACTTGCCGAATGGATTTTTAATGATACCATGCTCGACTATTTAAAGTATAGCTATATAGGTGTATTCATAGTTATGTTTATTTCCGAGCTCTTTCGTAAAGGTAAAAACCCGGTATCCAATATGGCCTATTTTGTGTTAGGTCAGATATATGTGGCTATTCCTTTTGCCTTATTGAATGGCATATTATTAGAATTTGGTTGGGAACCAATGTTCTTAATAGCAATGTTTGTTACCATATGGTTTAATGATAGTTGCGCATACTTAACCGGTTCATTATTTGGTAAACGTCGTTTATTTGAACGTGTGTCGCCAAAGAAGTCATGGGAAGGTTTTATTGGAGGTGCTGTAGGTGCGTTATTATCGGGGTATCTATTCTCCCTCTTCTTGCCCGATTTAAATTTGTGGCAGTGGTTCATCTTCTCAGAAATAGTAGTTGTATTTGGCACCTTGGGCGATCTCTTAGAGAGCCTTATTAAGCGCACCACAGGGGTTAAAGATTCCGGACATGCCATACCAGGTCATGGAGGAATGTTAGATCGTTTTGATAGCATGATTCTTATTACCCCCGTAATACTTATTTACTTGAATATTCTATTTTAATATCATAATCTCAATTATTATTTGATCGTATAATTCATTGCACATGAAACTAAAACGTCGTTTTAAAGTACATAAAGAAGGCTATGCCATTCTATTCTCGTTATTGTTACTCTTAGTAGTTATCAATTTATTGATTTATGTTCAATCGCCAGCCAAAATCATGTTGGTAATAAATCTATTGATATCTGTAGCTGCCTTTGCCTTCTTTCTTTATTTCTTCCGTAATCCATCGCGTATAGCCGATGTTGATGATGACAGTTTGGTCATTGCCCCAGCCGATGGTCGAGTGGTGGTGATAGAACCAGTGGAAGAGTATGAATATTTTGGAGGTAAGAAAATGATGCAGGTATCTATATTCATGTCGGTATTTAGCGTTCATGCCAATTGGGTACCAATAAATGGTAAGGTTAAATATGTGACACATCACAATGGCCGACACATGGCAGCCTACTTACCAAAGTCGAGTCATGAGAATGAACGTTCAACAGTGGTTATAGAGAGTAATACTCCTGGAAAACATGAGATATTATTACGCCAAATTGCCGGTGCTTTGGCGCGTCGTATTGTGACTTATGCAGCAGTGAATCATCCATGTCATGTAAATGAGCATTTAGGTTTCATCAAGTTTGGTTCTCGTGTAGACCTTTTCTTTCCTGAAGGCACAGAGATTTTTGTTACAATGGGTGAACAGACTCGAGGCAATGAAACAATTATTGCACGTTTGCCAGACTAATAAGAGCTGAATTCAACTTGCAAATGCAACTCCCTTCAGCCGGGTTTATAAATTAATTTTTTCATTAGGTGTAAGAAAATAGACTCTTTTTCGTGGTCTATACTATTCAATTCTGTTCCAACCATCTGTTTATAAACCAGCGTTATCTTGTCAAAGTCACATCTCTTGGGCATATATTACCTTGTTGCTCCATTTGTATTCTCATTGGCACCACGTTGTCAAGAGTGATAGGGCTTACAACAATAGAAATTAATTCCTTTAAAATTAGGGAGTTATTTTACATAGATTGCTCACGTTCGATAATTAAAACACGTTTTATTATCGAACGTGAGCAATTTTCTATTGTCAACCATAATTGTGTGTATTAGAAGTTTATATTGGTAATTATGGTTTCCCTTTATTACGTTTATTCCTCCATAAATACTGATAAGTTCCAATAGCTAAAGTGTGCCAGATATTTGTTTAGGGCTTAATTTCTTTCACAACAATTCTTTAATTATTCTTTTAACTTGCTTGTTAATAACACGAGTCATTGTACTCTTATCTACTTTAATGACTCTTTCTATATCGCTCTTAGACTAGTGATTGTCTAAAAGTGCAGATGGTGTATATCTTTAATTTGGGTTGAATTTTTCATATCTACAACTAATTACTGTAGGAGATTTGAAGTCGGAGAGAAATTATATCGCATTCAGTAATGCAAGGTAAAATAAATTCTACTTTTCCTACATTCTGATAAAATATTCTTCTTACGCTTTATACCTCATTTCTTAAAAAGTTGCATTTATAACTTAGATTCTAGATTATATTACCCTTTATATTATTTCGAATCCGTAGTTTTCACTGTTAAAAAGTAACTTTTTTCATAAAATAGTTTGTAAATACAGAAAATCTTTATTTCCTTTGTATAGTTTAAATAATTACTATACTTTTCTATACATATTAATGATTTTTACATTTAGTTATTTATGAACATTTACGTTGGCAATTTAAATTACAGAGTTCGCGAAAAGGATCTTAAAGAGATACTCTCGCCATTTGGTGAGTTGAGTTCAGTTAAGATGATTAAGGATCGTGAAACAGGTCGCTTCAAAGGTTATGCTTTTGTAGAGATGACCGATGAAGAAGGCAGGGCCATGATTACAGGCCTTCATGGTACAGAGTTTCGTGGCCGTACTATGGTAGTAAAAGAGGCAGAACCTCGTCCATAAGTGATGACTTACAAAAAAACATAAAGACTTCCGTTGAAACGCATTACGGAAGTCTTTTGTGTATTATAGAGATACAAAGAGGGATACATGTGTTATAAAAAAGAATCTCTAAATATCATTCCCTTATTGAATTAGATGAAACAATAACATAGAGTATAAATTATGCTGCTTGACCAATAACAGAGTCATAAAATTTTAAGAGCTATATTTAGGAGATAAAAAAACAATACAATTTTTGGGAACAGTGTCCCCCCAAAATACAAATTATAAAGAGAGGATATATTAGATTTTAGAACATTCAAAAGAATAGTTTCTGCTTGATTTATAATATTCTTCTATAAGTTGGAACACAAAAATAGTTCTCCATACATTATGTTCCACGAGAAATTATAAACAATATCCAAGAGAATATTAAGAAATGCTACTATATCGGAACAAATTAAGAATGCATATCCAGATTTGAAAGATACACCTAAAGAGAAATATAAACCTGAACTTTTATATCTACTCAACTTTTATTTAAAAGCGTTGGATAGAGGTGTTAGAAAACCGAATGAGAATCTAAGTATAGGAATACTCTTATGTAAATATAAGGATAATGAGGTAGTAGAATATGCGCTTAGTATATCATTATCGCCAACCATGGTATCAGAATCTCAGGCTCAACTACCCGACAAAAAGATATTGCAAAATCACTTGCAAGAATTGTTTTAACTAAATTATAAAATATCTACTTTTGGATATTATATAAAGACGTTTACCATGAAAAATCCAATGAAAGGTTTAACCACTGCAAGTGAATTATTTATCGTACTTGTGCTATCTATAGTAGGTTTGATTGCTACTATGGTATTAATGCTGATATTACAGATAGTAGATAGCACCTTAATTGAGCTATGGGTATTAAAAGTATTTCAGCTACTTCAGGGAATTCTTGTATTTGGTTTACCGGCTTGGCTATGTGCTTATTTATGGAGTCAAAATAGTGCCAATTATCTATCTATTAAAAAGCCATACCATTATAGCAATTGGGTTACAGCAGTCATTATCATTATAGGCGCCTTCCCAATAGTAAACCTGCTCTCTTATTTAAACAATGCCATAGAACTCCCAGCATATATGGCTCCTCTTGAGATGTGGATGAGAGCTATGGAGATGAGTGCTAATGCATTAATAGAAGAGTTCATGCAAACGAGAGGGATATGGGCACTCCTATTCAACTTACTAGTCATGGCAATAACCCCTGCTATATGCGAGGAGATGCTGTTTCGTGGCGTAATACAACGCATATTAGGGAATGCATTGGGAAAACATTGGGGAATATGGCTAAGTGCTTTTATCTTTAGCTTTATTCATTTACAGTTTTATGGGTTTTTCCCACGCTTACTATTAGGCGCACTCTTTGGTTATATGTTACTCTATAGTGGTTCGCTTTGGATACCAATAGTTGCACATTTTACTCACAATGCACTGTCAATTATTATTTATTATATAGGGATGAATTATGGCATAGCAGCGGAGATGGAAAGCATTGGATATGGCAATAGTTGGTGGCTATCTGTAATAGGAGCAGTGCTATTCTGCACTGCACTATGGTACTTTCTGAAGCAGAGACCCATAGCGCATAAAAGGGAATCTTAGATATCTTGTAAAAAGTATATCTAAGATAATGATCTCTACAAAGAATTTACTTTCTTCATTGAAAAGTAACCTCAACATTTTAAAAGAGTTAGTTAATAATAAAAGAGTTGCAAAAGCAACTCTTTTTCTTTATCTTTGCAGGCTATTTTAGAGTAAGAAATTATGGCTGAAGCTAAAGATAAAAATTTGCTTGACGAAGTAACGTCGGGCGATTACAAATATGGAGTTACTACCGACATTGAGACATAAACTATTCCTGTAGTCTTGTATTAGGATGTCGTTCGCATATTTTCGTCTAACAAA
>CAMTOX010000169.1 GCA_947074225.1 uncultured bacterium | reverse complement strand
TATTTCATCATCACACTATTTTTATCTAAAAGTAAGCGCAAATTAGATAACAAAAAAGATTATTGGATGTTACTCATAGGTGGTGCTTTAGGAATAGGCATCTATTTAATGCTCTATATGTTTGGTCTCTCTAAAACTGGTCCGGTCGATGTTTTTGTTATTCGTTCCAGTCAGCCCATCTTTGTACTACTCATTTCCATCTTTTTCTTGCACAAAGTAGCCACATGGAATAAAATCATCGGCATTATTTTGGGAGTTGGTGGTACCATCTACATCTGCATCTATCACTCCGCAGGTGGTGATGTAAACTCTTTTTGGGGCGATGCTTCTATACTTTTAGCCACTATTATATACTCCATTTATATTATCTTTATCAAGCCCTACTCTGAACGGCTCAACCCGTTTGTGGTTATGCTTTGGTTATCTATCGCATCTACAATCGTTACTCTACCCCTTGGCATTAAGGAGTTAATAGAGGCACCTATTTTTCACCGACCATTTAATTGGGAAGTAGTGGGGAAAATATCTTTCACTCTGTTAGCTTCTACTGTCATTGCAAACATACTTACTGTGAATGCGCTAAAATATATCTCATCGTTCAGCTCCAGTGTTTATATCTATATTCTTCCGGTTACCGGAACAATTGTAGCGGTATGGTTAGGTCTTCAAGTTTTCACTTGGCACTACGCAGTAGCATTTGGTCTCATTGTAACAGGCTTTGTATTAGTTAATATAAATAATAAATCTAAACAACCCGACCCACATCAACACTTAGGAATGCATTAATTAATAGGTAGTTCTAAAAAACAATTTGTATAAACTTTAGTTTTGGCAAGAACCACAAAATGGTGCTACTACTCTTTTTGTTAGCATATGGCATAATAACAATGCTTTAATAATTAAATTAAAACAGAAGGAGTAAAGAGTTTGTCTAAAATTTAAAGCCATACAAAAGCAACTTTAGAATTATAAACAACATGCTAAAGAATTGTTTTTAAAAACTACCATAAATTTATTTGAGCTATGGGAAAGTATAAAATTATCTTCTTTTTGAGCAACAACGAACAATGGAATGGTCTAATGAACTATTTACAACACATTTACCTATTCCCTGAAAAAATTGACCAAGCGGCCGTAGTAATCACCAGCAGTGCTATATTAAGCTGTTTAAAACATTCAGATCAAGATGCTTTACACAGAGAGATGGAAGCATATCAAAAAAAAGGTGTTGCCTTTTTTATTTGTGGAAACACGGTCGAGAAGTTCCAATTAGACCCCGACAATTTAATGCCCGACATGGACATTGTTTCTGAAGGAGGTATCTACAAAGTGCTTGAATGTCAAAGTCTAGGCTATTCGCTTTTTAAGTTGTAAAATAGCATTACTAAAGTCTATGTAGCGAGTGTACGATAATAGATTGGGGAGAAATACTCATCTATTAACGTTCACTCGTTTTTATATTCTGGAGAGAGAACCTTAAAAACGGAGGTATTCACAGTGAGACACCACTTTCAAAAAGTCTTTAATTTGAGACCACTTCCAAACCATTAGCTACTATAATAACTCTTAAATAATTATTAAGTAATAAGAGATAGATAACGGCACAGCAGTTGAAATAATAAACACACTAACCTAAGCTAAATAATAATTATGAATAAAACGGTCGACATTAAAGGAGCAGAAGGTAATCTTGTGGCCATAAAACAGAAACCACACCTCAAACATGAGCAGAAATGTCCAATGGTAATTCTTATGCATGGTTTATTACGTACCAAAGAGGCCCCAATTCTCACCCTTTTGGCCGATAAACTTCAGCAAGAGGGAATAGCATCTATTCGATTTGATTTTGATGGATGTGGGCAAAGTGAAGGTGCATTTGAAGATATGACTGTTCTTAGTGAAATTGTCGATGCTCAAAAAGTGTTCGATTACATCCGAGAGTTGCAATATGTCAATAAAATAGCGCTAGTGGGACACTCCCAAGGAGGTGTAGTGGCAAGCATGTTAGCGGGGGAGCTTGGAAAAGAGAAAGTAAACTGCTTAGGACTCTTAGCACCTGCTGCAGTACTCAAAGAACAAGCCATTCAAGGTAACACATTAGGAGTTCTTTTCGACCCTAAAGAGATACCCGAATATATTTTAGTGAAAGAACATAAATTAGGACGTAATTATTTAAGAACGGCACAGACATTGCCTATATATGAAACAGCAGGGCGTTACAAAGGAAATGTCTGCATTATTCAAGGGAAAAACGACAATATTGAACCACCATTATATTCCGAAAAGTATATGGAGGTGTACGAAGATTATGAATTCCATCTTTTGGAGAAAGAAGATCACTCATTTGCTGTAGACCCTGAAAAAGCAGTAGATATTATGGTAGAGTTCTTAAAAAGAAATTTATTAGTCAAATAAAGTATGCTACCTAAAGACATTACCAATCAAATAAAGTAAAACTTATTTAATCAATAAAAGGAGAGCACATCCGGCAATTCTCGTAAAGAGATTGCTTTCAATATATCTCCAAGTCGTCACAATTGAGAGGGAATTTTCAATTTGTGACGACTTCTTTTTTCAACAAAACTAATGGCATTTCATCTTTACCTCTATTTTTAGTAACTTAGCGCTCCCATTAAATAGTGACTTATGCAATCATTCCTTACCCAAATAGCCAAACATTATTACCGTGAATTTGGCAGTGAACTTACAGAGATTGGCTTTGTATTCCCTAACAGACGTGCCGGACTATTCTTCCGTAAAGCTTTAGCAAAAGAGGCAGGACACCCCATCTTCGCTCCCGACATATTAGGAATTAATGAACTATTAATGGGCTTCTCCAACCTAAAACAAGCCGACCATATTACACTGCTCTTTGAACTCTTTGAAGAGTTTAGACTTTTAATAAACCCTAATGAGAGTTTTGACCAATTTGTGGCATTTGGCTCTATGCTGCTTAACGACTTCAACGAAATTGATAAATATTTGGTCGATGCAAATCAACTATTTCATAACATTGCCGATTTGAATGAGATAGAGCATGCGTTTAACTACCTTACTGAGGAGCAAATAGAGGTGATAAGAAACTTCTGGGGACATTTCTTACCTAACAATGAGAAGGAGTTTAATAAACGATTTGTCGACCTATGGCGGCAAATGCAAACTCTCTATATGCTTTTCACTGAACGACTACGCAATAAAGAGTTAGGATATGACGGCATGATATTTAGAGATTGTGCCATAAAAATGCAGCTACAAGTTGAACTTGCTATAGGCTATAAACGTTTGGTATTTATAGGTTTCAACGCACTCACGCCAACAGAAAAGGTACTTTTTGACTATTTCAAGAAACGCGGCATTGCCGATTACTATTTTGACTACCACTCCTCTTGGATTCTGAATCAGCCACAAAGCGCAGGACTTTTTGCCAAAGCTAACCTCAGGGAGTACAAATCGGCTTTTGCTTTGCAATTAGAGCCTGATAATGTTCCGGAATTGGAACTTATTGCTGCCCCCTCACAAATTGGACAAACCAAACAGATTTACCGTTTGCTTAAAGAGACCAAAGAGGAGCACCCCAATCAGCCTTTACAAACGGCAGTAGTTCTCCCCGACGAGTCACTACTCACACCGCTTTTGCATGCCATCCCCGATGGCATCAACACCATTAATGTTACCATGGGCTATCCGCTATCGTTAACCCCTTTGGCTGCACTCATGGCACATATTGCTATGCTACAAAAAGAGGTGCGCGAACAGAAAGGTTCCATCTACTTCTATTTCAAACCGGTGCTGGCCATTTTAAATCACCCATACATCTACGCCACTGCCGAAAAAGAGATTGCCGAACTTCACAAACAGTTAACTAACGAGAACCTATTCCTTATCTCGGCCGACAAGATTGGAATCACACCGCTTTTAAAAGCTATTTTCATTCCTCAAACTAATGTTGCCGACATAGTAGACTATTTAAAGCAGTTAATAGACACACTCCGCACACACTTAATATTACAAAGTGGCAATGCGTTGGATAAGGAGTTCTTCTATCAATATAGCAACGCTTTTAACCGCCTATGCGATAATTTACAAGCAGCTAACATTCAATTAAATAGCGACACCTTCTTTAAACTATTGAAACAAGTTACTGCCACTATTTCCATTCCATTTAAAGGGGAACCACTTATGGGACTGCAAATTATGGGTATGCTTGAAACCAGAGGGTTAGACTTTGAACATCTCATTATTGCCTCGTTCAACGACGACATTATTCCTCGTAAAGAACAACCACAATCTATTGTGCCTTACAACCTGCGTAAAGCCTTTGATATGCCCACTTACGAGAATAACGATGCCATTTACGCCTACAATTTTTACAGACTCTTTACCAGAGCTAAAAAAATTACCTTTATTTACGACTCTAGTTCCGATGGCAAGGTTAGCGAAATAAGCCGATTCTATTATCAACTTAAATACCTCTTCAATTTAGATATTAAAGAGCAGAGCCTCTCTTACAACATTAAATTCAACACTTCGGAGTCTATTGTAATTAAAAAAGAGGACGCTATTGCCGAGAGTTTAAATAGCTTCCTAACACCCGGTGGTGAGAGTTTATCGGCTAGTGCCATAAATCAATATATTAATTGTCCTTTGCAGTTCTACTTTTCGCGCATAGCAAAGTTAAATGAAGAGGGAGAGATTGACGAGAAGTTACAAGCCAATGTATTTGGTACCATCTATCACAAGGTGATGGAACAGCTCTACAGTAACTTAAAAAATAGAGAGGTAACTTCTGAAATGGTGCAACAAATGATAGAATCTACTGCCACCATAGACCGTTATATTACCGACGCCTTTAACTCCTACTATTTTAAAAGTAAGGAGAGCCAACCTCTAACAGGTTTCAACCTTTTAGTGGGAGGCATTATACGCCGCTACGTGCAATATACCTTACGCTACGACAAGAGCCGTGCGCCATAGATCGGAAGAGCACACG
>CAMTOX010000168.1 GCA_947074225.1 uncultured bacterium | reverse complement strand
AGTCTATTAATTTATATTATAGTTATATTTGCAACCAATATAAATTTATTTAGTAATACTTTAGTACAAATATAAAATATCGTAACGATATACAATATTCATAGAGTTACGCTCTCTATGTTTTCTTTTTTTAGTTACTCAACTTGTTGATATATAAAGATTTATTAGTTTGTAATATGAGGGTAGTTATTTAAGACATTAGTGCAAATATTATTTATAAAAAGCATTGTTTCCTGAAAAAGATGCTATCTAATACTATTCTTAAATATACTTTAGGAATAGGTTTTTTGCTCTTTTTTTATATAGAACTATTGTAAAAACAGAATATTTAGCCTCTGTTTTTTTCGATATATAAAGCTGCTTTTGAATGTGTTTCTTTTTTTGACAGAATCTTTACTTCTTGTGTTTCAAGGTGCCTGCTATTACAGCCCTTATGTTTAAATGCATGTAACAGTAACTTTTCTTTCCAAACTTTCTTGAGCCATTCAATTTATTGTGAACCTATATGTATTCAAAATAGTAGTGAGGTGTGAATAGCTTTATCTGCTATGTAACAAGCTGTTAGAATAACCATTATTAACAAATAACATCAAAATTAGCCATTTATGAAAAGTTGTTTTTTCACGATATCTGTAACTAAGGCACTACGTCTACTTACATCGTTTGTATTTGTGATTGTTATGTGTGCAGAACTAAATGGACAAGCCGTAACATTACCTTATTTTTGCGGATTTGAAGATCCTGTTGAGAATGCCAATTGGACTATAGTTAAAGGAAATGCTTATGCCAATAATTGGACTATTGGTACAGCCGAAGCAAATTTCGGTACTCATTCTTTATATATTTCGCCCGATAATGGTGCTACCGCAGGCTACACCAATAGTAAAGGTTCGGCTATTGCTTACCGTACCTTTAATCTTCCAGCCGGTCGTTATCAGGTAGACTTTGATTGGATGGCTTTGGGTAACGGTACAGACGAGATGTATGTTTCGTGGGTTACTAGTACCACTGAGAATATTCATGCTTGGGCAACAAATAATAATGGTGCCGGTGCTGGTGTTAAGAAGTTTGCTAAGGCATGGCAAAGTAATACTGTAAATGGTGTTACTACCGTTGACACCGTGATGAGTGGCTATGCCACTTGGCAACATGGTTCTTTTGAAGTGAGTTCCGGTGGGTCGCCTATACGTTTAGTATTCTTTTGGACTAACTCGCAAACCCGCGCTAACAATCCGGGAGGTTGTATAGATAATGTTCAGATAAATCTTAAAACAGCGTGTCCTAAGCCCACGAATTTATCTTTTAGTTTAGGTTCCACTCAAGATGAGGGCATCTTAACTTGGAGTAGCAATGCTAACTCTTGGGATGTTCGTTATAAGAATTCTAACGATTTAAATTGGACTACCCATACTAATGTGTCGCAACGTAGTGATACCATCAAAGGACTTACAAAGGGTATTTATACTTTCTGGGTTCGTGCCCATTGCGACGACGACACCAGCTCTTGGGCTGTAATAACCAATGTTTTGGTATATACTTCTTTAGCTGTTTGTGTAGACTATATTAATTTAGATGGTCCAAATGTTACTTGTGCTTCTGGCAATTTCAGTAATCCTCATGGCACCGTAGGTAAGGTAGATTATGGTCCGAATTCCAGTAGCAGTAGACACACCATTCATTATGGTATTGGTGGATACGATTCGCGAACGGGTAACGGTTTACCCACGGTACCTCGTGGTGAGGTGGCTTCAGTTCGTTTAGGAAACTGGAGTACCGGGGCTCAGGCAGAGTCTATAACTTACGATATTTCTATTGATTCTTCGGCAACTATTTTATTGTTGAAATATGCCGTAGTGCTGGAGGATCCAAACCATAGCTCTACAGAGCAACCTCGTTTCCGTTTAGAGTTGTTAGACCAAGCGGGTAATATGATTGACCCAACTTGTGGTGTTGCCGACTTTATTCCAGGTACGAATACTTCCGATTGGCATGTCAATGGTTCTGTAAAGTGGAAAGATTGGACTACTATGGGTTTGAACTTGTCACAATATGTAAATCAAACCATTAGAGTACGTTTCATAACTTTCGACTGTAGCCAATCTGGTCACTATGGTTATGCATATTTCACATTGGACTGTGCAGAGGCAGAATTAGAGGGTGAAACATGTGGTGGTGCTACAACAACAAGTATCCGAGCTCCAGAAGGATTCGCTTATCAGTGGTATGCTGAGAATGACCCTTCGGTAATTGTAAGTACCGATCGTTATTTTACCGCAAATGAGAATGACACCTCCGATTATATTTGTCGTGCTATGTTGCTTGAAAATCCCGGCTGTTATTTCGAGATGCGTTTATCGCTATTGCCAAAATGGCCTGTAAGCTCTGCTTTATCAAGATGGGCTCCTAAAGGATGTAAGAACTATGTAGAGTTTATAAATAAGAGCTTTATTAATTCTAACCGTGGTGTTACGACAGATATACCGAGCACCTATTATTGGACTTTAAGCGATGGTCAGACCTCGCAAGTACAAGATCCGAAGTTCCAATTCCCTAATGAGGGTGGACAATATACAGTGACTTTAGTCTCTAGTATGGCCGAGGATCAGTGTATGGATACTTTGGTATTCAACTTGAATGTTCCTCCAATACTTTCGTACGATGAGGAAATTAATGCAGGTATTTGTGAAGATGGTACCTATATCTTTAATAAGAAGCCTTACACTGAAGAGGGTGTATATGTAGATTCCTTAGTAACCTATTGTGGTTGCGATAGTATCTTAACTTTAAATTTGAAAGTCTATTCAGAGTTTAAAGAGTATGTTTACGATACTATTTGTGAGGGCATGAGTTATAATTTTAATGGTTATGATTTGTACGAGACAGGTATTTATACCGATACCTTAATGTCGTCTATGGGTTGTGATAGTATTGTAACCATATATTTACAAGTGAATCCGGTATTATCGGTAACCTTTGACCCTGTAGCGGAGATTTGTGCCGACGATGCGAACTTTATAGTGAACTATACCCCTTCCTATAGTCCAACAAGTTATGAGGTGCGATTTGGAGCTACGGCTCTTGCTGCAGGATTTGTAGATCAGCAGTCGAATATTATGGATAATAGCATAGTGATACCATTACCAAGTTCCTGCGCTCCGGATTATTATAGTGCCAATATTTTGTTCTATGACAGTACCTATTTCTGTGGTAATATTATTATGCCAATGAATTTTGCTGTTCTTTATCCGGATAGCATCTTTAAGCAAAAGTTCAATAATGTGTTGTCGTTAAAGAATTCAGAGTATAATGGAGGTTTCAATTTCAGTAGCTATCAGTGGTATAAAAATGGTGTGCCTCTAACAGGTGAGACAAGTTCTTATATTTACTTGGGTGAGGGTGTGTCGTTCAATAGTAGTGATAACTACCGAGTAGCTATTACTCGCGCCGATGGTAGTACCTTGATGAGTTGTGAATTTGCTCCAGTTCCTCCACGACCAACCATTAGTGTTATGCCATCTATAGTAGGTCCAGCCGAACAGATACGCATTACTATTTTAGGTAAAGGAGAGGCTAAATTATGGACTCCCGGAGGCTTACTTTTGCGTTCAGTATCTATGAGCGATGAAGCTTATGTTTCTGCTCCTTCAGAGCCTGGGGTATACTTATTGCAAGTAGTAGATGAAAATGACCGTCAGACGTTACGCATTGTCGTAACATCAAGATAATGTATTACGAATATTTTATTCTTATATGCCTAAATTTAGGCCATGAACACATATGATGTATTTAACTAAGAAAATCAGGTTATATGCACTTCTAATAGCTTTGTTAAGCACATGTGCTTTACAAGCTCAGAATGCAGAGACTCATCATTTTATTAATGTATGGGGTGCAGGTGGATATGCTACATTGTTAAACGATGTGCCATATACACGTGCTGTAGGAGGTCCGGGAGCCTTAGTAGGATTTGGATATGAACTTAATTATAAACGTTTTGTTTTTAATTTCGGTGTTGAATTTGACTACAAGTATGTAAATATCAGTAGAGATGATTTCCGCATGGATGTAGATATGATCGATACTGAGGGCGATCCATTGGTATTCCACTATACTTTTACCGGTTTTCACGATAACTACTCAATGGGTTATATAAATGTGCCTATTATGTTTGGTGGTAAGTTTCGTTCCATCTATTTTTTGGTAGGAGCAAAAGTGGGTATAAATCTATTTGGTGGTGCCACTACAACCAGTCATTTGAAGACTTCCGGAACCTATCCTTGGGCTCTTGAGGAGTTTGATAATATGCCCGATCACTTCTTTACCGATTTAGATTTAAAGGACTCTTATCCGATCCGATATAACTTAAACCTTATTGGTAGTGCCGAGGTGGGATATCTCTTCCCTAAAGCCAAAGAAAAGAGTAAATTCTCGCAAAGATTAGCCCTTTTTGTTGATTATGGAATATTGAATGTGCATCAACGCGTAAGTAATGGTAACGTTGTGGGTATACCTGTAAATGATAATATTTTGAACGTTAAACTTAATCCGGTAATGCTATCTGATCAGGGATTAAATAGTAGTTTTAATCCTTTTATGATTGGTATTAAATATACTGCCAGCTTTGAAATTCCGGTGCCTAAACGTTGTAAATGTCTACAAACAAAACCAAGTAACTACTTTAAAGGCACTAAAGCTAAGAAACGTAAGTAGTTTTAATACTATATTAAAAAGAATGTCTTTCTATTATTTAGGAAGACATTTTTTTTATGTTGTCAATGTATGATCATTTCATAATTTAATTCATTCCATTTTCAAGAAGAGTAAATGAATTTTACTGATAATCAATCATATAGTTATATGCAAGAAGTGGTGTTGAAAAATTATTATTAATTTTAAATAATAAGAACATGAATTGCAGAATAATTTTCTATTTTTGCATCCTTTATTATTAGATCGGAAGAGCACACGTCTGAACTCCAGTCACATTCAGAAATCT
>CAMTOX010000167.1 GCA_947074225.1 uncultured bacterium | reverse complement strand
GAGATTTCTGAATGTGACTGGAGTTCAGACGTGTGCTCTTCCGATCTTAAAAATACATAAGTCTTTAAAAGGAGATTCCTCTTTAATCCATTAACTTATTAACATTTTCAAAATTGTTTAATTTTTCTTACGCTATAACTCATTATATGAGATAGGAAGTTTCATTAAAAAGCACTATTTTTGTACACTTATGAAAAGACTCCTATTATTAATTCTAGTATTCATCTCTTTAGTAAGTGTTCATGCACAGATGGCACTTGCTTCGCCGGCTCCTGAAACTCCCAAGAAGCCCGAATACCGTATTACAAATTGGCGTGTCGACGAACGATATGGTAGAGCAGATACAGTACCTGTAGATACCCTCATAACCAGTTACCAAGATAATAACCCGGTAAATAACTATAGTATTGCTAATTCCTGGAATGGTAACCTTGGCTCGCCTCTTCAATCTAAAATTTATTTCGATCGTACCATACGTTCATTAACCATGTTCTCTGCGGCATACGATGCCTACACCATCTTACCCGAAGATGTGCGCTATTTCGACTCCAAATCGCCATTCTCGCAGTTGGTCTATCGCTCGGCATTGCCCCGTTATCGCGAAGAAGATTACCTGAAATTATTACTCTCTATGAGTGTGAACCGTCATGTTACCGTGGGGGGACTCTTTAACTATATATATGGACGTGGACAATATGCCAACCAGTCCTCAAGCCTCATGAATGGAGGTGTATGGGCTAGCTATACCGGTAAACGGTATGAGTGTTTAGGGTCGGTCATGTTCAATAGTTTTAAAAACTTTGATAATGGTGGTATTACAAATCCTCTATATA
Organism: uncultured bacterium; assembly: GCA_947074225.1. Lineage (GTDB taxonomy): Bacteria > Bacteroidota > Bacteroidia > Bacteroidales > Paludibacteraceae > CAMTOX01. Next base: position 4,181 of record CAMTOX010000167.1, on the reverse strand, counting down.
TTACAGACCCACAGGCCATTGTAGGTTCGGCAAGTTTTGAATCTTGGAATATTCCTACCAATCTTACCGGAGCACAAACCAAATACCATAACTATAACTATTTCTTTCATCAACGTTATAGCTTAGGCGTAGAGCGGCCAAGAACCTTACCTAACGATTCTATTGTTTACGACTTTATTCCTGTAACTACATTTAGTCACTCTATACGTTTTGAAGATATTGGACGTAACTATACAGAAAAGGACTCCATTACCACTGGTTTTTATCAAAACAACTACTTCTCGGGGAAATTTACCAACGATAATTTACGTTATTGGTCTTTAAAGAATACATTAGCTGTTACTTTCGAGGAAGCATACAACCGTAAACTTATGTTCGGACTTAAGGCATTTGTGGAGTACGACCTACGCCACTATAACTTAACGACCGATACTTTTCAACTTCGTTACTTCTATTCAAACAATTTAAAAGTGGGTGGCGTATTGTCTAAAGAGGAAGGAAAGTATATAAAATATAACTTTAATGGCTATGTCTATGTCTTGGGACCTCAAATAGGTGAGTTTGGACTCTATGGTAATATCTATGGGTTCTTCAACATTGGTAAAGAACCTTTCGAGGTGAGTGGGGGAGCAGCCTTTATGAAAAACTCCAACTTTAGCTTGGAAGGTAAGTACCTCTCAAACCACTTTGCTTGGCTAAATAATTTCGACTTCTTTTACCAAACACAATTTAACGGTCGCTTATCCATGCCAAAACGCAACATCTCTGTAGGTGTAAACTTTGAGAATATATCTAACTATATCTACTATGGCTATGATGCTAAACCGGCACAATACGACGGAAATATACAGGTGTTGGCTATAGATGCTACCATAAACCTTAAAGCATGGTGGTTGCATTGGGATAATAAGTTGGTATACCAAATGACAAGTAACCCTGAACTATTGCCTTTACCCGACTTGGCTCTCTACACTAACCTCTATTATAAAGGCGTATGGTTTAAAGTTCTTACAGCGCAAATTGGTGTTAGTTGCAGATATACAACGGCCTATTATGGACCAACATATATGCCGGCTACTGGAATATTCTACCTTCAAAATGAGATGATGGTGGGTAACTATCCGGAAATGAATGTATATGCCAATTTTCACTTGAAACGCATGCGTTTCTATGTACAATATTACCATTGGAATAAAGGACTTTTTGGCGGAAACAACTATTTCTCTATGCCAAATTATCCAATCAATCCTGGCACATTCCAGTTTGGTTTATCGTGGACTTTCCATGGTTAATTATACTGTTGAGCCATTACTCATCTCATGGTAAACTACTTTTTTAAGGTTTAATCTCTGATTCACTATAGCGTATGAAAAACAAAGGTGCTTGGGCTATTATCATCATCATTTTCTTGGTCTTCGGTGTTATCTTTGCCATCTATCTCTCGCAAATGGGACGTCGCACATGGGAAGATATCCAAGAAGATCAAACTCTTAGGGTTGTAACGCAACTTAACTCCATTGATTACTTTATTGCCGATGGCAAACCACAAGGATTCTACTATGAAATGGTACGCGATTTGGCCGACTCTTTAGGACTACAATTGGATATTACACTTGAACCCGACTATAAGAAAAGCTTGGAGGGAATTAGACGTGGTGAGTACGATATCTTTTTAACTAATATACCCATTACTACAGAAAGTCGTAAACATATTATCCTTGCTCAACCTATCATGAAAGGAAAACTGGTGTTGGTACAGAAACGCAAAGACCTATCGGATAAAGGTTTTATTGAACAAGCAACAGATTTAGAGGGAGCCGACCTATATATTGAAGCCGGATCGCCATATATTATGCGCCTAGAGAATTTAAAAGAAGAGGTAGGAGTGAACTTTAACATTATTGAGAAAAATGAAATCAGCTCTGAACTACTTAATAGCATGGTGGCACGCGGACAGATTGATTATGTGGTATGTTCGGAACATGTGGCAAACTTATCTAAACGCTATCACTATGAATTAGATGTGAATACACTACTTGGACTTACACAAAATCTTACCTGGGCCATGGTAGAGTGTCCGGAACTAAACCAAAAGGTAAATGCATTTATTAATCAATATACCGACTCTAAGAAGTACAAAAAACTATATCAAACATACTACTATCCACTTAAAAAATAGGCTTATTTTGCTCTGGATAGAAATGTTAAAATAAACATAAGGCTGCTTGGTAGATTAATATCTAAACCAAGCAGCCTTTTAACTTCTTTATCTGTCGCAAAAACTCAATAACTATTACAATTGTACCAACTAAAAACAACTCCTTTAAGCAGGTTAAGTTGAGCAATAGCTTTTAAATAGATGGTTTGTTATTTATGGCTTTTTATCTTTCCAAGTAAAAAGATTCAGCATATAACGCACAGAAACCTCGCACGATACGGGGAATACTATAAGTCTATTGGGCGATGTTATTCGGGTACCTTTGGCCGATATTTTCGGATACAAATTATAGTGAAAACTATAGCCCACTCCAGCCGAGAGATAAATAGCTTGTCGTCCTTTGCCAAACTCGTATAACCTCAAATCGGCTTTACCTCCTATGGTAGCAATATACTGTTTGAACAATAGGTCCATATAGCCTTGTTGCAAATAATTCTCTAACGATACTTTTCGGTCTAATGGTGCAATATACTCATTGATTCCCAGGTAGGAAGAACCCCAATATGGGGTAACAATAAGTTTCTTATCATAGAATGGGAACCCATAGCCAATATTAAATTTTATATGAGTACCATCTGAATAGTGTCTATAAATCTCGCTCTCACCCTTTACTGTTGGCGAGAAAGAGAATCCTAAATCTAAGTATATATTGCGAATATAACTACTAAAGCCAAAGCCAATATAGTTTTTCGTTTTATTCAATAAATATACTTGGTCGTCTCTTAAATCGTCGAAACGGTTAAAACTTACATCGGTGAAATTATATCCCACATAGGCCGAAAGAGAGGTAATTGTTTTCCACTTCTTAACTTTGCGCGTTTTAGCACGTTCTCCTCCCTCAATCAATACCACCTGCAAACTTTCTTTATTGCTATTATTTAATATAACAGGTTGGGTATCATAGCCCACTAAAGTAACATAAATTGGAATGCCCACTTTCTCAAGCCGTTTATTCCCATATTTAGAGACTACCTTAAGTTCAAAAGTGCCATCGGGTTTTGAAAATACATAATTGTGCGTTTCCCGTTGTTCTACAATGGCAACAGCGAGCGGATTACCTAATGAATCTGTTACTGTGCCACGTACAACAATGGTATCTGAACTTATTGCCATAGCATGCAGTGCGCTCATTATAAAAAATAAGAGTGTATAAAGCCTATAGTGTTTCATCTGATTCTATTTTTTCAAGGGGTTTTGTTTCGAGTAAAACCTACAAAAGGGAGTTAACCCACAACTTTGGCATTTGGGTTTGCGTGCTAAGCAAACATAGCGTCCATGGAGTATGAGCCAATGGTGTGCTTTAGGAATTAACTCCTCAGGAATATATTTAATAAGCTTCTGTTCTGTTTGAAGTGGGTTTTTAGAGCCTGTGGTAAGTCCAATACGTTCGGCCACCCTAAATACATGGGTGTCTACAGCCATCTTAGGTTTATTGAATACTACAGCAGCAATTACATTAGCCGTTTTGCGTCCCACACCGGGTAGCGACTCCAGCTCCTCATTGGTCGAAGGAACCTCACCATTAAAACGTTCCACCAAAGCGCGCGCCATACCCGCCAAATGTTTCGATTTATTGTTTGGATAAGAGATACTCTTGATATATTCAAATATCACCTCTGGAGTAGCCTCCGCCATAGCCTCGGCAGTGGGGTAGTCATGAAGCAGCGCAGGGGTAATCATATTTACCCGCTTGTCTGTGCACTGTGCCGAAAGAATCACTGCTACTAGTAACCCAAAAGGGGTGTCGTAATGGAGTTCGGTTTCGGCAACAGGCATATTCTCCTCAAACCAACCTATGGTATCGCTATATAGTTGTTTAATCTTTGACATCTTTGTACTATTTGTTGCAAAAATAAGAATTTAATTTCAATATATAATTAACATATTTGTAATTATCCAATTCTCGCATAGGTTATGAATTATACTTTAGATCGGAAGAGCACACGTCTGAACTCCAGTCACA
>CAMTOX010000166.1 GCA_947074225.1 uncultured bacterium | reverse complement strand
AACAGGAACAACCAACCGACGTTAAAAACATCATTGCAAAACACAAACGATGTTCATTACCATTATAACCACTTCACAGCACACTTGTTTGCGAAACTTTATTGTATAATAATATTCTATCAATCACTTGAAACGTTTCAAAGTTGCTATAAGCACTCATAGTACCTATAAGAAGTACCCGATTAGGTAAATCGGACAAATGCTTTAACCGTACTCTTAAGGAAGAGATTGGCTCAACAAATTCTGGAGTTGCGGCATAACTGTAACTACCTAAACCAGACAATAAAAATCTAAAACAGATGCTATCTAAAACAGAGCTGTAAAAGTTAACTTTACCCGGATTATTATCCGGATTATAAGACGAATTAAATTTCCAACAATCAGGACGGTCATAATTTTTATTAGGTTCACTATTAAAATTCTCAAAGAAACCATTATTCGCCGCAATGTCATATGGAGCACAATCTGTGATGAAGTTACCCGAAACCCATGGTAAAGTATCGCCATTACAATAACCTTGAATCCAGAAATAATATCCCTGAGAAGCGCTCAAGTTATTAACTTGCACAGAGTTACCAACATACAAAGTATCAAACAACACCACAGCTGTATCTAATAAATTTAAGTCATGGACTTTTGTATCCAAAATTAATCTTAGAGAATCGGCAGTGGGGAAAGACGATATAAGAACGGAACTACTTGATAATACATAAGCATTTACTTTCATTATATTTGAACATTGCACTTTGTTTATAGAGATGCTATCAATAGCCAAAGGAGGCTGCTGACCTTCAGAATTATCATTATACCAATATACCAACAATTTATAGATTCCTGCATTTTCTATAGAAACTTGAACCGTTTCTCGACTCCACTGGCTACTCAAGCACATGTTATTTTTACAATTTATCCACCCAGAAGGGATATTAGTCATTGTGATTACACTGCTACTATTAGACATATTAATTTCTATATCGTCAGGCACTAAGAACAAACGGCCATAATCGTAATTGCTTTCACCATAACCAATCCAAGCATAAGAGAGTTCATAGACACCAGCTTCAAAAGTTATGGAACGGTAGGCATAAGCATAGGAAGTTGCTATTGTGGAATAATTATTCATAAGCCCATCATCTGTTATATACAATGATTTTGCACCATCGTATGAATTATCCTGGCCAATAATAAAGAAGTTACTGCCAGAACCCGTCAAAACCCATTTATTATTCTCTTCTTCATCATTAAATGAATGCACATAAGGAATAGTGGCCGATGTTTGTTTGGTAATAAAATTTGTAATAGACCAAGCACTTGGAGTAGCACTATCACAGTTATTGCGTAAATAGAATGTATAAGAGGTTAATTCAGATAATCCTGTAATAGTACAACTATTTGAACCATCGGATATAATATGTTTGGGTGCATCGTTAAGTAAAGATCCTTCTTCTACAATGGCATATTCAAATGTAGCATTTAGATCTTCTGGCCAAGTAAAGGTAACAGAATTTGAGGTTATTAAGGTTGCTGTAGCAGTGCCTAATCGGCTGCAATCATGTAATCCTGATATGGAAATATTATCTAAATAGATAGAGTTACCATAAGAATTTATACCTTCAAAAATAATATAATAATTATCCGACACAGATAACCCCGTACTAAACTCATACCAACCCTCTTGAAGCACTTGTGGAATAGTCCCTATATATCTAGGTGCATAAAGAATCTCTGTGCCACCAATAGTGTCAGGAGTACTATTTATCCATACTTTAACACCCACATTATCCCTAACCAACGATGTTCTATACATCATAAATTTTAATGTATAACTCTCTGTAGAATCAAAATGAAACAATGGCAATACTAAGTTTGATTTACTTGTAGATCTACTAGAAGGTAATTCAATACTTCGGTCACCCTCATAAACATAATTCGCATGTACATTATGTATCCAAAAATTTGGTGTTGATGCAGCTAGTTGAGAACACTCTATTTTCCAACAATCACTTAAGTAGTTTTCATTTTCAAAACCCTCAAAGAATGGTAAATCTAAAGCAGAACATGATGTTGTAAAAGAACATGCTTCCTCAAAACGATTGCTATATGTTATATCGCAAAGGGTACGTACATAATAATAATAAGTTGTTTGTGGTTGTAATCCTGTTACTAAACAATAGGGAGAACTTACCATAGTATCCAAAACAAAAGAAGTTACTGTATCAAGAAGTTCTGTATCAGAACCAACATTAAACTTCGTTATTTGAAGATTAAATATTGAATCGCTCGACGAAATAGGTGTCCACGACACCATAGCCTGATCTGATTTTATATTCGTAGCAGTAATTAAAGTAGGAGGTTGACAAGACGATATATAGTCTACCTCTACATTATCTATATAAACTCTGTAACTTGTTTGTTGTCTATCGCCATCCACCATAAAGGCCAAATATTGATTCTCACCCTCATAATCTTCAAATGTCAGGATAGACTTTTTCCAAGCTCTCACTTGTATCGTATCTAATAATTCAAAAGTTGAAGCATCCTTCACGTCAGACATCGTACCAACCATTAGTAAAGCATTTGAACTTTCCGAATAATGAGAAAACTGCAACTGAAGCTCGTTTATTGGAGCATCAAACCTTGGCAATATAGCTATTGCCTTTGTTGAAGATACATTATAGAAATAAGCATATAGCCTGTATGAATAATTGTCGCCATCGCTAGAAACTCCATTAAAAATATAAGGGTAGAAAGACTTATCGTTCTTAATATTTGGTATACTCCCAAAAGTTTCTAAATAACTACTCCAACATGGAGGCACATTATAAACATCACTATTGTCGAGATTAAAATTTTGAGAATATGGCAACGACACTGGCTCACAAAGCGTTCTAACCTTCAGGGGTTCACTCCAATAGCTATCTTCAGAATCACAAGATCCTTTAACATAGAAATAATAAACTGTATTTGCATCCAATCCATATATGGTCTCAAAAGCATTAGAGATTCCTGTAATCTCATCAACGTCGGCCTCCTCATATTCCGGATCAATATTCCGTGTAGATATCTTCATAGCATAATCATATGAACCTAATACATCCGACCAGCTAATCTTTGCTTGATTATCCGATATTCTAACACAGGTAAGATTTTCTGGTGTACGACAACTTAAGTTTAATTTAATCTCTATATTATCTATATATAACCGATTAAAGCCACTTTGATCGGTTATTCTGAAAGCTACATGTCGGCCATTACCACTATAATTAGTGGTATAAATGGTATATTTCTCCCATAATTCTCTTGAATATGTTATTATTGAATCTACCACAACAAACGATAACGGATCGTTTAAATCACTCATAATACCAACCTCAATAATTCTACCTGTTGTAATACTTAAGATATATAAAGAGATTTCCAGATCAGACATATTTATATTTCCTATATATGGAGAGGCAACAATACAACTCGACTCAGCATTAGCGATAGACTCAAAAAACAACGAGGCATTGCCACCTTCAGTGTAATTTATATTAGGATTTACATATGCCAAACTATTTTGCGAATCACTAATAGTCCAACAAGGTTCCATAACCCCTACACCGGAACCAATTCCTTCAAAATCCGTTTTGTAAGGAAACTTTATTATCTCACTAATACAATCTGTTATAACTTCATACTTTGCCCACATACTTGTATCGTTATTATCGCAAATAGAACGAACATATGCATAGTACATCTTAGTAGGAGCTAGTCCATTTAAGTAAATAACATTGGTATCTTGATTTAGGTTCTCATAGAATAAACCACTTACTGTATCAAGTTCGGAAATACTCAACGCTTTATGCGCTACTTTTACCTCCCACTTTAATGGCTCGTTATAAGAAAACCAAGAAATCACAACACTACTATCTGTGGTTATGGGTGTTTTAAAAATTGGTGTGCTACAACTTAAAGGTATTACCTCAATATTATCTACTGCCCCTGGAGGATTTGAAGCTGTAGGCTTATTAAGGTTTGCCCAATAAAAGACTAATCTATAGTTTCCGCTTTCTTTAACGGAAACACGTTGATGTAAATGTTGCCAAGATGTTCTTTCGTTTAATATCTTTGCTCCTAATAATACCCACTCTGGAGTAACATTTTCTGAATAAAGATCGGACACAGATGGTAATATCATATCGTTACTATAAACACCTCCCTGAGGCATCATTACCGATGCCGGCACTAAAAAGGCAGCCATATAATCATTTTCTTGATGTCCGTTGCACTTCCAGTCGAATGAGATATCAACATCACCACCCTCAAAATAGAGCGTCCGATAGGCATAAATATGAGAACGAGTAATACTATTATTGCTTGAATATACATTGCCGTAACCATTATTACCTGACACATACAAACCATTATTACCACCATTATTTACAGCTTCACCAATATACCATCTATTCACTGCATCCCCATTATTTAAAATCCAAAGACCATTCTCGTAACTATCTTCAAAGTTGTACAAATATGGTAAAGCAGCAGGTGCTTCACTTGTATATAAAGGGACTGCCTCATAGTTCCAAGCACTCGTATCGCCAACAGCACAAATAGCTCTTACATAGAGGTCGTAGCTGGCAGATTGTTGTAAGGCAGTAATATCTAATGAGTTTATTGATGCAGGAATTATTAAACTTCTACTATCCAAGGGGCCTTTATTAACACTACACAATGCCACTTCGTACGACAATGCATTAGCATTAACTTCCCACTCTATTCTTGCCGTACTCTCTGTTGCTGTCAACACTTTTAAACCCGAAACACGATTACAATTAGGAATCTCCTCAATAATTAAATTATCCATGCAGAAACTCTCCGAATTATTAATTATTTCATGTTTAAATACTATATATTTATTTGGACCACTGAGATTTATATTGGCTAAACTTATTTGAAAAAATTCTTGCTCATTATAATTATTCATCGTTATTCTCTTAACCAATTCGAAAGTAGATTCATCTGAAATATCGCTCATCACTCCTACTTTAAATACCCCTGCATTACTGCCACTTTGCGAGAGCAAGAAAGAGATTTGTGTATTTCTAATATCGGT
>CAMTOX010000165.1 GCA_947074225.1 uncultured bacterium | reverse complement strand
TTAACAGATTTGATGGAAATTTGCCCGTACCTAAGAATAGTCGAGAATGAAACTCGCGGCCACCAATAATTAAAGGTGAGTTCATAAAAATAGTATTATACTGTTTATAGATAAATTATTAACGTTGTGGAATGCTATGCAAGAGTTGTAAAATGAGTTGCGTTTGTTCTACCGGATCTTTAGCATTTAGGATGAGTCCAGATAGTGCTATTCCCGATATTTGTGTATCCATGAGTGCATGAATATCTTGCATATCAATACCACCTATGGCTACAACCGGCGTTCGGTATCCTAAATCTTTAAATTGCGACATACGTTGCTTGTATCCTTCCAAACCAATGACAGGGCTAAGTTTTTTCTTTGTCTGTGTGAACTTAAAAGGTCCTAAACCAATATAATCGACTCCATCTTTTGCTAAAGACATCATATCCTCTAAGGTATTTGCCGTACCACCAATAATAAAACCATCGGGTGCAAGTGCTCTAGCCTCTGTAATAGGCATATCGCTCTTACCTAGGTGAACACCCGAGGCACCAATTCTGATGGCTAATTCAATATAATCGTCGATTATTAGAATGGCATTGTATTGATTGCACAAACATTTCACCTGCAATGCCGTATGTTCAATAATGTGTTCGTCCACATCTTTCATGCGCAATTGAATCCAACGACAGCCTCCTTTGAGAGCCATTTCGGCAATCTCCAAATGATTCTTAGAGTCGTTGGCATGTGTAATAAATTGTAACATTGTATTCTCATTTAATTGTTTAGAATTGTATAATCTGTCCAAGCAGCTCCTAACAGTGCTGCTCCACCAAAGCCTAACTGCTCTAGAGTTTCTAATATCATTAAGGTAACTCCGCCTAAGGCAAAGACCTTTTCATTAATGATTCCTTGATTCTGGGCCTGTTGTAATTGTTCTATTGTAAAAGCGGCTTGATATCCGGCTTTACTTATTGAGTTGAATATAGGGCTTAAGAAGAGATAATTGAACTTATCTGCCTCTGAGAGTTCCTCTATTGTATGACATGAACGTGAGATAACACCTTGGAAATAGTTTGGCACAACACTATTTCTGCTATTGAGATGCACTCCACCAATGTTATAGATATTACAAAGTTCAAAGTGGTCATGCAGCGACAAACGTTGTCTGTAGTGTTCTGGAATCTCCTTTAAAAGCTGTTCGGTTTGTAAAGCTGTGGCTTTGGGTTTCCGAATATGCACGCGCCAATATCCGGAATCTAAGAGCTCCACAATAGCACGTGCCTCATGTTGCCAGAAATGTTCTGTTGTTATAGCAATCTTTTTCATCCACCACAAGTTGCCCTAATTACCATCACTTTATCGCCATCGGCCAGCATAGTTCTCTCCCACTCAATGCGTTTTATAACACTATTATTCACCGCTACGGCAATACCAACCGGGTTAATACCTTGAGCATTGAGCAAAGCTTGCAGAGAGCAGTTGTCGTCAATAACGACCTCTTGCTGATTTATCATTACTTTCTTCATAATAGAATTTAGTATTTAATCTCAGTAAGTTCTCTAAAAAGAACTTTTACCAAATGTTATCTCTTTATTTTAGATAAGAAATGCTTTAAAAGCAAATCTCTATAAATATTATTTGATTGCTAAATCTCTACCACCATGGTTTGCATTGTCAGCAGATCAATAGTAAATAATTGGTTGGTAAGTGTATTACCACATCCCACAATTTTCTTTATTGTTTCGGCAGCTTGTAATGTGCCTATAACTCCCGGCATTACTCCCATTACCCCTTTTGGAAGTTGTAACGACTGAAACTCTTCCTGTTCAGGAAACAGATCGCGATAGCTTTTATCACTATTAAAATCAAACAAAGCCACTTGTCCTTGAAAAGCTCCAATAGAGCCATATACATAAGGAATTTTTAATGCCTGACAGATATCGTTAATAAGATAGCGCGTATTAAAGTTATCGCATCCGTCAATGACAATATCGTATTGGTTTATGATATCTCTAGCGTTCTCTATTTGCAAGCTATATGGATAAATATCTATCTGAGTATCGGGCGAAAGTTCCAAGAGCCTTTTACGTGCTGCTTCCACTTTTAGTTCTCCAATTTGTTGTGTGGAGTATAACACCTGACGTTGTAGGTTAGTTAGCGACACCACATCAGGATCTATCAACCCTAATGTTCCAACTCCAGCTGCCGTAAGGTATAATGCTATTGGAGAGCCTAATCCGCCTACTCCAACAATAAGCACTCTACTTTTAGCAAGTTTGAGTTGTCCCTGCTCTCCTATTTCAGGGAGCAGCAGATGCCTACTGTATCTTTCTTTATCCATATGTTGCATTGTTAAGAATATGAGTGCTTTAAAAATGTCTATCCCAATCTTTCCATACCACCTGATATCCTTGTGCTTGTATAGCTTGTTGCACTTGTTGAGGTGTTCTAGCATCGTTGATAGCAAATTGTTCTAATGCTTTAGGGTAAACAGCATAACCTCCCGGATCGGTCTTTGAGCCTGCACTGTAATTTGTAACCCCTAAGGCAAGCATATTATCGCGAAAAGCAGCACTTTCACGTGTTGATAGTGCCATCTCTACATCGTGGTCGAAGATGCGGAAGGCAAAAATAAGCTGTGCCAACTCTTTATCGGTAAGAATAACATTAGGTTTAAAACCATCGCCCTGATAAGGACGCATGCGCGGAAAAGAGATGGAGTAGCGGGTACGCCAATACGTTTTACGCAGATATTCCAAGTGCCGTGCAAGATATGTTACGTCGGTGCGCCAATCTTCAAGCCCTATGAGCACGCCTAGTCCCATGCGGTGTATGCCTGCTTGCCCTAAACGGTCGGGCGTCTCTACACGGTAATTAAAGTCACGTTTTTTACCTGCCGGATGATAGAAAGGATATTTCTCTTTATTGTAGGTTTCCTGATAAACATAAACGGAATTTAACCCTGCCGATATTAGCTCTTTATAATCGTCCATTTCAAGCGGTTGCACTTCCATAGATACCGCCGAGAAATGTTGACGCAACTGCTCAATAGCAGCTTTAAGATAAGGTACACCAGCATGCTTTGGCGATTCGCCAGTAACTAATAAGACATGTTCGAAAGGGCCTATCTTATGAATTGCCTTTACCTCCTGCTCTATTTCGTCGGGATTAAGAACTATGCGCTCAATTTTATTATTGTGATTAAAACCACAATAGATGCAGTGGTTAGTACATGCATTTGTAAGATATAGAGGCACATAGAATTGAATGGTTTTACCAAATCGAAGCTCGGTATAGTGGCGGCTAAGTTGAGCCATCTGCTCTAAGAAAGGAATTGCCGCCGGAGAGATAAGAGCCATAAAATCATCTATTGTAGGATGAGTGGCTGCTAATGCCCGACGTACGTCGGACTCTGTTTTATTTTGAATTACTCGGGTAGTATCCTCCCACGAGCAATTAGCTAATACATTTTGGAATGACATAAAAAAAGAAAGAAAAAAGAATGAGGTAAAATAGAGAAATAAAAGAATTCTTATTTAAACCTATAATTTAGAGCTTATTTATAAGCAAGTTATGCTTCATTAAAAACATAGAGGTTTAATAAGAAAGAAAAACACTTTTATCTTACTTTTCTAAATTACTATTAATGATTTTATGATGTGCTTCTGGAACCATAGCTTGCGGACTATGTAAATGATTTACAGTTCCATGTCCATTTCCTGTGAGTACTTTTGCGCCACTCCAAATTGCTTGAGTGAGATAAGTCTTAGCTTCTTTTACCGAAAGTTTCAGGTCATATCCTTTAGCTAGGAAAGCCGCAATGGCCGAAGAGAACGTACAACCGGTACCATGTGTATTTTTAGTATTATAGAATGGCACTGACAATACCATAGGGTTATCATGACGTGTAAAGAGTACATCTGTAGCTAAATCACTATCCATATGACCACCCTTTATCACAACGGCTTCACAGCCCATCATTATCAATATCTCTCCTGCCCTATATAGAGAATCCATATTATTAATCTTTACTCCACTTAATACCTCTGCTTCATCAATATTTGGTGTAATTACAGAAACTCTTGAGAGTAATTCTTTACGCATATAATTCACAGCTTCGTTGTCTACCAATTTGTAGCCGGATGTAGCCAACATTACTGTATCGAGCACTACATTCTGCAATGCATAGTTATCTATGGCATTAATGACTACCTCTACCGATCTTCTATCGGGAAGCATGCCAATTTTCACAGAATTTGTACCTATATCTGAAAGTACGGCATCTATCTGTGCTTTTATTAGCTCAGGTGGCATAATCTTAACATCAGTAACCGCCGTGGTATTTTGCGCTGTTACAGCTGTTACCGCTGTTGTTGCGTAAACACCTAATGCCGAGAGCGTTTTAATATCGGCTTGTATACCTGCACCACCACTACTATCGCTGCCTGCAATAACTAAACATCGAGGATAACGTAATAACATAATAAAAAAATATACGCATTATTAATAAAAACAGAGAGATGAATTTCAACTCCCGTTCAAATTAATAATGCGTATATACAAACTTAGCTAATAAGTAAATCCCTACGACGGCATTATCCGAACAGGTTCATCGGGTATCATCTCAGCCAACAAAGGCACCCCGTTATACAATAGTACAACAAAGATATATAATTTTATCATTCTACTTAATGAAAGAGATAAAATATATTGAAACAGACACATAATTAACAAATATTGTGCCAAAATATATTTATCTACGTGATTATTATAAAAAAACACAGCCCAATGGTCACTTATCGAGTAAACCATTGGGCTATAATAAATATTTTTAAAAAACTTTATGAGTTCAGATCTAAGATCTCTTTTTCAATATCTTTCCAAATTGATAGCGGAATTTTAGCACCCACCACTTGAATAACCTTACTTGCACAAATAGAACCTATCTTACCACACAAAGGTAAATTAAAATGGTGAACATAACCATATAAGAAGCCAGAAGCATATAAATCGCCAGCACCTGTTGTATCCGCAACATCAATAGCTTCAGTTTCTACAAATACTACTTCATTACCCGATTGAATAATAGACCCTCTTTTTCCTAACTTCACCACAGCAATATTACATAACTGAGCGATAAAATTGGC
>CAMTOX010000164.1 GCA_947074225.1 uncultured bacterium | reverse complement strand
AAATTCTTATTCGCAGTATATTTCAACACTCCTATTCCGGTGTTAGATTTTACCACGTTGCCATAATGACCTTTACCCTCTACAATATTTTGGTTGTATATTTGGTACATATACATAGCAGTCATAGAGAAGTTCTTAGTAAGTTTTTTATTCATCTCTAAGTTAATATCGGTATAGTATGTTTCGACGCCAAACTCAAAGAAGTGAGTAGAGTACCCATCGGTACCCATGATATTACCCGGTAGGAAATCTTGTTGAATACCTGTCACATAACTAGCATTTAATCTGAAGCTGGTACCATATTTACCACCCATAGGTGTTTTACGTTTAAATGTATATCTGGCTTCTCCTTGGAATGCCCACTCACCTTGTGGTTGTGTAGCATAAGGATAGAATGCTGCTAACGCATAGGTATGAGTCATTGTAAAGGCAGGCAGGTGGTTAATGAATCCTGCAGTTCCCATCATTGTACGTTGCGATCTGAAAGCCATATTCTCACTACGTTTAGCTTGCAATAAGAAACTCATGCCACGTTGAGAATATGATGCTGAAACCATTACCGCCTGACCCGGTTTGTATATAAAGTCGTTGTCGGCCGATGGGTCGTTAGCTTTATAAGCATATTCTGCCATGAAAGAGAAGTTATCTTTGTTCAAGTGTACTCTAACATCGCCGGCACCAACATTCAAAGGTAGGTTAAGTCTTTCTAACGGATTAATGAATATGTCTTGTTCTGGTTCAAAACGGCTCACGAACGAACCTCCTAACATTAACCTCCAGTTGTTTTCTTGCATTGTAGGTACCCAATCATCAATTTGCAATTCTAAGTCGGCACCCCAAACAGCACCCCCTTCGGCATAGTTAAATCCGTATCCGTTACTACTGTTAAAGTTCCAATAAATGCGTTGCATACCTCCTAAAACTTTGAAGCGAATACCATCGTAAGGCATTAAAACAATTCTACCTCCGCGTAGAGCATTGTCTATACCTAAAGGTCTATCCTCATAGGCACGGAAGATGAATCCATTACCAAACTGGTCATAAATATCACCAGCAGTAACTTCAAAGAATTTATATTTACCGGTTACATAGAAGTGAGGTATACCTGCACCGGCATACCCTTGTTCAAAACCTGGCAACGGATTATTTAAGAGTTCCAAACGTGCACCAGCAGTAACATATTTGCTTTGTAATGTCAAATCTAAGAAGGTGTTCGACAAGAAATCGGCATCGTATGTTCCTGTACCAATTTGTTCATCTACTTGAGGGAACAACATATCCGATTGTAAACTTCCCGATAATGTTACAGGCGAACTATCTTCTTGTGCAGTAACAAAAGCAGGAAGCCCTAACAATGTTGTTAGGGCTATTCCTATAAATAAGTGATATTTTAATCTCATTTTTTCAATAACTCACGTACAACTTCAATTAAATGCTCTTCCGATCCATCAGTGTATCCGGTACGAGAATCAACTATTTTTCCTTTACCATCAACAATGAATACTGCAGGAATCATGTTTACATTCATAGCACGTTTGAAGTCACTATTTGGGTCAAGTAATACTTCATAATCCCAACCGTTACTGTCTACTAATGGTTTTACTTTGCTAATGTTCTGACCTTGGTCAATAGATACAGCATAAAGTTTTACACCTGTTTCATCTTGCCACTCATCATAAACTTGTTGGATTGCATTTAATTCACGTTGACAAGGTTTACACCATGTGGCAAAGAAGCTAATGATAAATGGTTTGCCATCATTATTCAATTTTGCGGTATCTACTGTCTTACCATTCATAGTCTTCAGGCTTACTGAAGGTAATTGTGCAAAAGCTCCTAGAGATAGAAGCACTGCAAATACTAAAACTAAACTTTTTTTCATAATGAACTATTGATTTTGATTTGTAATTTCATTTATTGGTTTACTAACAATTGAGATGTTATTTCTCCTTTTAACTATTAATACTTTTTCTATTATGCTAATTCTTTAATAATGAACTCATAGCCTCATCTTATTGTTGCAAAGATAACGATTTAACATAGTAAAGAACCTTATTTCCCCTTTAATTATCTTAAATCTTCTTCAAAAAAGTAATTTTATCGACCTTTTTTAGGGTTTTTAACGATGACTCAGGACTTTCTTTCCTAATTATAAAAACAAATATAGCATAAATCTACGGCTTCATATTATAAATCACCGTATATTTATGCTATATTATACAATATTGTTACTTGTTTCTACAATTCTATATTTATATTAATGTTTTACAACTGTTCTGTTGGTATATTTATCTCCAATCCATAAACGGACTCTATAAATTCCTTTCTCTAAACTCTCTAATGAAACTGAATTTATTCCAAAGTCTCTTCTTTCTTCAATGAGTAATTGTCCCAAAGTGTTGAATACTTGAACTCTATTTGCATTTGCTGTGAAGTAAACAATATCTTTTGTTGGGTTTGGATATACTATTAACCCATCATTCTCTACTTGTTCTAGTCCTACCGGTGCATTTAGATTCTGAACACTAAAGCCTTTTACAATAAATATATTTCTGTTTGCCTCACTTTCGCAACGAATGGCAATACGTTTGTTTAATCCAGCATATGCCGATAGGTCATGTGCCTCGGTTACATCATCTTCGTTATTAACACTCTTATTGGCCGATAGCTCTATGCCTACTGACTCAATTTCCTGGTCATTACTAATCTCTGCTGGTACTATCCATAAGGAGAACGACTCTGCATATGGGGCGGTAAGTACAGCATAAGTAAGGTAAAGCGAATCGCCATTATTAATGCTCATCTCTGGACTCAATAGCCAATCATTTGCTTTCTCTCGGCGAGAGAACTTATAGGCATAGACATAAAAATTGTCTTCGGCATTGAGTTTTGTGAGGAAGAAACTATTGTCGTCATTATTTGCATCTATAACTTGCCAACATGGTAATGTGTAACTGTCGGTTGCGAAGCTCTCTTCAAAATTAGAACGTTTTGCCGAACAGTCAAACGCTTTGCCATGTAGATTAATATTTACCGTACTCACACCATTGGCTGTAAGTAATAATGTTGTTTGTGTCTCACCGCCCAATGTAGGGCAATATTGAATATAAAGAGTACCGCCATATTTAGGCATTAAAACATTATTACTGAAGTTTATACCATCGACCGATACTTTAAAAGGGTTTTGTACCGTTGCTTGGATACTATTAGAAAGTCCCAAACCTAGAACATGAATGCTATCTCCTATACTGTCGCCAACATAGGATGTAAAGTTAATTGTTTCTGTATCAGAGATTAAATCAATATCACTATTGGTAAAGATATGTACATCGTCAATTAATAAATAGAACTGATCTGTACAGTCATGGTGTCTAAATGCTATTTGAATTGAAGCACCTTTAAACTGTTGTAAGTCTATTAAACGTTCAAGCCATATACTCTCTTGTAAGGTTTCTGAATAGAGAAAAATAGTGTCAGTTGTATTGCGAATAGCATATACACTATAATGTTCGGCATAACTTCTTTCATCCTGAGCTTTCACATTATAACGTAATAGTACATTTACCGCACTTGCTGGTACGGTCACTGTTGGAGAGATTAACCAGTTGTCTGGCCTCTTTGCGCCAACACCATTTATAAACGATGCCGAACTAATACAAGAGTCGCCTTCCATAACCATTTCATTGCCCCATTCAATACCCCAACCATAGCCATCGGCATCAAGATCTATAAGTTGCCAATTTACCAAAGTGTTACCACTATTAAAACCTTCACGTAGAAGTGTGACATCGCTACTCGTTAATACCATTTGCTCTGATATCTTCCATGTATTTAGAATAGAAATTGGTTCTAAAGAACCATTATTATGTTGATACACGGCTTTCTGTTGACTAAATAGTAAGTTTGATGCAAGTAAGAATATAAAAAGTGTAAGGTTTTTCATGGTAATCTTCTTAGATATAAATAATGATTCCACAAAAATAATCATTTATTCCGATTCATTCTGAACTTATATCTAAATATCTAATTACTTAAACTTCACCCTAAGGGCATCTCATTAATTAAACGCTCTTATAATATGTTACGTTATTCACTGGTATAAATAATTAGTGGCAAGCATCAATGAGATACTTGCCACTAATTATAGTTTTGATTCTATTATATTATATTATATTATATTATATAATAGAACTAAGCGTCAATACTTCAATGTTTATTGTTTTACAAAACGTTGAGTAGAATAGTTGCCATCTTCTCTAACTAAACGGATAGCATAAACTCCTGTTTCCAAATGAGAGATAGAAATAGAATTATTTCCCTCTACCATTTTTTCGCTATAAACCAATTGTCCGGTCATACTATAAACTTCTACCACACTGCATTCAGAAGCAATATAAAGCATATCTTTTGCTGGATTAGGATAGATAATTTCTTCACCTTTTTCAGTATCAATAACACTAACTGGAGTGTTGTTTGTTACGCTAAAGTTTGGCACTGCAAATATACCCATGTCAGGGTCCGATTCACAATGAATGGCTATACGTTTGTTCTGTCCGGCATGTGCAGAGATGTCGTAAGAGTCGGTGAAATTTGTAGTGTTACTAATTGTTTTTGTAGCTCCAAGTTGTACTTTATTTGCGTTTATATCGGCAGCTGTGGCAGCAGTTTCTGGAACAACCCATACAGAGAATTTTTCCGGATATTCGCTATAGAATGCTTTATAAGTAACATTTACTACGTCGCCCGATTTTACATTTATTACTGGACTTACTAACCATTCATCGGCACTATTAGTTTCTGAGTATGCATATCCATAACCCAATTCACTACCATCTTCCGATAACATAGCATAGATAAATGAGTTACCATCATTATTTCCATCAATGACATCCCAACATGTAGCACTTTCACTATCATAACCAAAGGTTTCTAGATAAGGAGAAGATTTTGTTGAACAGTCTGAAGCAAAAGATATTACATTTACAATGACATTGGTAGCGCCAGTAGTCGATAATGTAACACTTCCATTGGTTAAACCACCACTTGTTGGAGTGAAACGTATATACAAATCGCCTCCTGTTGTTGGCAATGTAGCAGTTGTTGAGAAAGTAATGCTATCTATAGATACTTCAAAAGGAGCTGCTGTTTGT
>CAMTOX010000163.1 GCA_947074225.1 uncultured bacterium | reverse complement strand
ACATCGTCCACACGATTCAAGAATTCAGGAGAGAAAGTTTTCTGTAACGCCTTCTGAATCACTCCATCGGCATATGCATGATTGCTTATAGAATCATGATTGGCAAACCCTACCCCTTTACCAAAATCTTTCAATTGGCGCGTACCCACATTGGAAGTCATAATAATGATAGTATTCTTAAAATCTACTTTACGCCCTAAACTATCCGTTATAAACCCTTCGTCTAGCACTTGTAGCAAGATATTAAACACATCGGGATGCGCTTTCTCAATCTCGTCAAGCAGTAAGATGGAGTAAGGTTTACGGCGTACCTTCTCGGTCAATTGTCCGCCCTCTTCATATCCCACATATCCCGGAGGAGCTCCAATAAGGCGCGACACACTGAACTTCTCCATAAATTCACTCATATCTACACGTATAATGGCCTCTTGAGATCCAAACATATACTCTGCTACTTTCTTTGCCAAAAGCGTCTTTCCTACTCCGGTAGGCCCTAAAAATATAAAGGTACCAATAGGTTTATTCGGATCTTTAAGCCCTACACGATTACGCTGTATAGCTCTGACCACTTTCGCTACGGCATCATTTTGTCCAATCACTGATCCTTGTAGTGAGTCGCGCATCTGCAGCAAACGGTCACTTTCTGTTTGCAACATCCGTTGCAAAGGAATACCCGACATCATCGAAACGGTATCGGCCACATCGTCTAGCGTTACCACCACACGTTCTTGGTCATTACCATTGAGCCACTCTTGTTTTGCTTCTTGAAGTTGAGTTGTAAGCTTATTCACCTCATCTCTATAATCGGCAGCCTCTTCAAAACGCTGCTTCATAGCCGACTCACGTTTCATAGACTCTGCTTCCGCAATTTTCAACTCCAGAGCCTCTATCTGTGGGGGTACACGCATATTTTGTACACGCACACGTGCGCCGCTCTCATCAAGAGCATCAATAGCCTTATCCGGGAAATAACGATCGGTAATATAACGCTCTGTTAAACGAACACACGCCTCAATAGCAGCATCAGAGTATATTACCTGATGATGATTCTCATAACGGTCTTTTACATTCTGAAGTATCTGTAAGGTCTCGTCGGCAGTAGTTGGATTTACCAACACTTTCTGGAAACGACGCTCTAAAGCACCATCTTTTTCAATGCTTTGGCGATATTCATTCAACGTTGTTGCACCAATACATTGTATTTGACCCCGTGAAAGAGCAGGTTTCAACATATTGGCAGCGTCCAAACTACCACTCACACCTCCGGCACCTACTATGGTATGTATCTCATCAATAAAAAGAATAATTTCTGGATGCTGCTCCAGTTCGTTCATAATAGCTTTTATACGCTCTTCAAACTGTCCGCGATATTTGGTTCCCGCCACTAAACTTGCCATATCCAATGACACAATGCGTTTATCGAACAAGGCACGAGACACCTTACGTTCTATAATCCGACAAGCCAAACCCTCTACAATAGCCGACTTACCCACACCGGGTTCGCCAATCAACACCGGGTTATTCTTCTTGCGTCTACTTAATATTTGCACCAAACGTTCCACCTCTGGCTCACGACCCACCATAGGGTCTAACTTATCTTCAGCGGCTGCTTTAGTAATATCTTTACCAAAATTATCTAAAGCTGGTGTATCACTATTGCCTGAACTCTTTGTTCCGGTAGTGGTTTTTTGATCGGGTTTCTGATAATTTGAACTCGGCTCGTCGCCGGCAAAATCATCATCATCGAATACAGAGCCCATATGCACATCTTTCTCTTTGCTTAAAGCATATTTAAGGGCATCGTAAAATATATCTTGCTTCATAATTAATTCTGCTGCTTTATTATCTTTTTCTTTCATTATGGCCAACAATAAATGTTCAGTATCTACCTCCTCCTTCTTCTGCGCACGTGCTTCTAAACGTATTAATTTCAGAATCCTATCGCCACCAGCCGAAAGGGTAATATCTGTTTGGGTACCCTCACGACGTAGTCGCAAATAGTTATCCAATTCCGACTTCAATAATGCAGTATCTATACTTAAATCGCGCATCAAATCCATCGCCTTAGAATTTTCTATTCGGAGTATTCCCAACAAAAAGTGTTCTGCCGATATATAATTATTCTCTAAACGTTCAGCCTCCTCGCGGCTAAACTGAAGAGTATTTTTTAAATCTTCTGTTAATTGTAAACTCATAAGATTAAAATTCAAATGTAACACTTCATTTAAGCTCACTTTGCATCCCTTTATTTCCTCCTTGTTTTTGGACACAACTATTTTCTCACTGTTAATAATAACGGGCAGTCAAGTAAGTTATCACATCATAATCTTAGCTTCATAAAAGCTACACTAAGATAGCTATAAAAATTCAAATCTTACTTCTTCCCCACCTTTTTACTATATCTTCTCTCCATCTCATTCTTCATATTCACCATAAAACCATCGCAACGCCACTCAAACAGATTACGATAACGTTTTTGTGTAATGAAGATATTGAAGAACCATCCGAAGCGAATATTGAACTGAACTCTCAATTCTGTTTTGGTTTCACTAATAGGTTTTACAAAGAATATACCATCGGCCTTTTTTAAAAGTGAATTAGAATAAAACACATCCACATGAACTCGGTAACCACCATCATTTTCAAACACTTCAGTAATTTTACTCTCCACCACCTGATCTTTTAAATTCATGACACCAGCCACATCCACATCAATAATCAATCGGCTTTTTCCTGTCAATTTGTCATAGTCGGCCTCTTTCAATATCAATAGTACCTCGTTATGCGATTCGTCATCACTTTTGCCCACACCCTTGAGCGCCCATTCAAATAACCGATTAGGATCGCCCACAAATTGAGCTATAAAATCTTCAATGGTATTCACTGCCGTTTTACTATCGCATGCCACCATAATAGAGGCATTAGTAGTAAAAGTACTATTAGCATAGGTTGTTTTTATCTCACTCTTATATTGACCAAAAGCCAAAAGAGAGGAAGATAAGAAAAGTATTAAAATTAGGTTTTTCATAATAAAAAAAGGCGCTTGTTTACACAAAGCGCCTAAAAGTTTTTATAGATTGTATTTGGTGAGTTTAGAACCCACTATAAACTACCTCTAAACGCATGGGTGAATAACTATTTTTACCACTACGCACTGTCACACCAGCCAAACGTGCACGTGGACGAACCGACGATATTGTCGATGAAGATGTTGAACTAATAGAGAAGATATCTACAGGCACCATAACCATCTCCATCTCCTCATTGTAATTACTCATATCGCTGCGCACCATCTTTGTCAACATATATGCCAAATCAAAAGTATACGACTGGTTTGTAGAGCTATAGTAAGCTACGATAGCAGTTGAATCTGCTGACGAAGGAATCTCATTATATTGAAGATAATACTCTAAATCCGACTCACGTACCAACATTACATTTGGAGGTATAGGTAGTGCCAAATCGCTCGAATCAAGCTCTGTAGCCTCTACGGTCAACACTGCGCGATTAAAGTTCAACATACGACCACCTATTTCATTTCCTATACGCTCACGCATACGACCAATAGGCAATGTTACTTTCGGATATGCTCCCGCAGTAGCAGTCATATAGTTTACACTATCGCGAGAAATCATTACCTCTTCTAAATTATTATGTACAAATTTATTTAACTGACGCACCTCTTGGTTGGCCGGATAAACAATAGAAGCATTTACCACTGTATCTTTACCCATCTTCTCATAAGTATAGTGATAATATAACTTCATGTCTATTTGCAACAAATGCAACATAGTAGCAGAACCGTAGGTACTGGTAATATACATTCCTTTAAACAAATCGTTAAAAGCATCGAGCGACTCATAGGCCGAAGCAGGGAAGTTAAAGAAACGATCTAACTGTTCTTTACTTAACTTATAACGCATTGCAGGTATATAGTCCTCATCCTCAACTATAGAATCAGATAAATTCTTATCGATAGAAGTCATAACACTCTGACCCATTAAGATTGAAAGATCTGAGAATTGAGCCACATCAACGTTCGACATATATTTCTCTGTATAGATCAATGGCTCTTTATTAATTTCGTAAATACTAATTTGCAAAGGCGATGTTGACGAACCAAACCAATTGCGGTAATACATTAACAACACCAAAGAGTCGGGTTCTGGGTTATACTCTGCCGAAGGGAACACATAATCAAGAGGGGGTGCAAATTGCACCAACAATTCACCTTGAGTAGAGCCATATTTAGAACTATAGAAGTTCCCTAACAATAGCGTATCTACCTGTGCCGATATCGCATCGACAAAAAAGTCTTTGGTGCTAACATGGAAGGTGTCGGCTGCCACAACAATCTGATCTTCTTGAGGTTGTATCTGTACCCCTAAATCATCACTATTATTGGTACAAGCAGTTGCCAACACAAACAACGCTGCACACATCACACCACGAACTATTTTTATCATCACTTAAAAAGGTTATAACTTATGGCTTCACTTCCATAAGTTGTTCATAAAATTCCATATAAGCAGGTTTATAATCTTCTGTATATGGCAAGAAAGGCTTACCAGATTGTTCGGCATATTGAGACACCTGAGCATCAATTTCGGGAGTTGCTGCTATAACAGCATCCGAATAGTCTATAGCAAATTCGCACAAGTCTACATAAGAGACCGGCTTATCGGTTACTTTAGCAACATCTTCACTGCCAATACCATCTAAGCGTAAACGCGTTTCAAAACCGGCACGAAAATCATTCTTAAAACCATTATCGTAGACTGAATAGACCACTTTAGAGTTCTCAAAGAAAGGATCGTCATGGTACGACTTCTTAATATAAATAGGCGCCACACTGGTCATCCAACCATGACAATGAATAATATCGGGAGTCCAACGTAATTTTTTAATAGTTTCCAAAACACCACGTACAAAGAAAATTGAACGCTCGTCGTTATCCTCATACTCCTCGCCCGACTCACTACTCACAACACCTTTGCGACGGAAATAATCGTCGTTATCAATGAAATAGACCTGCATACGAGCAGATTGAATAGAAGCCACTTTAATAATCAATGGGTGATCGGTATCGTCAATAATCAAATTCATGCCCGATAAACGTTGCACCTCGTGCAATTGATTACGGCGCTCATTAATGTTACCATAACAAGGCATGAATGTACGGATTTCACAACCATGCTCCTGCATATATTGTG
>CAMTOX010000162.1 GCA_947074225.1 uncultured bacterium | reverse complement strand
AGTGGTTTTCGGCACGTGTTTTGGGAATAAGGTCGGGACGTATATTAAGTGGCATAATGATGAAGCGAGTATAGGTCGGCTCATCTATGAGTTAACTGTTACTTTGTAATCTCAATATTTGAATTACCTTTGCAGCCGATTTATTTAACAGACGATGAAACCTACTATTATAATAGACAAAAATATACCATTCATTAAAGGTGCTTTGGATAGTGTGGCTGATGTTACTTATCTTTCAGCCTCAGAGATGACATCTGAATCTATAAAAAATGCTGATGCATTGATAGTTCGTACGCGTACCCAATGTAATGCCGGTTTATTACATGGCAGTAAAGTGAAGTTTATTGCAACGGCAACAATAGGTTTTGACCATATAGACACAAAATATTGTAAAAATCATGGTATAGTATGGAAAAATGCTCCAGGGTGCAATGCAGAGTCGGTAGCTCAATATATAGGTTCGGCTTTAAGTTATTGGGCAAAAGATACCGGTCGTTCTTTGTCTGGACTAACGCTCGGTATTGTAGGTGTGGGTCATGTGGGTAGTGCTGTGAAAAGAATGGCAGAGCGTTTGGGAGTGGTAGTATTGCAAAATGATCCTCCTAGAGCTGAACAAGAAGGAGAAGGTTTTTTTGTATCTTTAGAAGATATATGCGCTCAAGCCGATGTGATTACTTTCCATACTCCATTGACCGTGATAGGTGATTATCCTACCTTTTATTTGGCAAATAGCAACTTCTTTAATGCCCTTCGACAAAAGCCATTAATTATTAATGCTGCCCGAGGAGGCGTTGTTGAAGAGTCTCATCTCTTAGAGGCTTTAGCAGCGGGTAGGATTGACAATTATATTCTGGATTGTTGGGAGAATGAGCCACAAATAAATAGAAATGTGCTTGAGCATAGTCTAATATCTACTCCTCATATTGCAGGCTATTCGGCCGATGGAAAAGCTAATGCAACAATACAAAGTGTGCGTTCGGTGAGTAAGTTCTTTCATTTAGGTATAGATAACTATTCTGTTACTGCCTTATCGGCGAAAGCGGTTTGCAATGCTACCGAACTTTCTCTACCCAAACAGCTATTGAGTAGTTACGATATAATGACCGATAGCAGTCGTTTGCGGAGTTCTATTGATACTTTTGAACAACAACGTAGTGAGTATCCTATTCGTCGTGAGATAGAGTGGGTAATTGAGTAGTATTTTGCTTATGAAGCATGTATTTCTTTTCTTCTTCTATATATTTATTACTATTTTATATAGATTATCTTCCTTGCACTCCTCTTTTTAGTTGGTGTTCTATTGTGTAATCTTCAAAAAGTCTGTAACTTTGTCATATATACTGCTAAAATTACAGCCAAGTTATAATTATATATGCAATTTTCAGAAATACAACAGGTTAAACAACGTTTCGGGATTATAGGAAGTTCTGAGGCATTAAATCGTGCCATAGATATAGCTGTGCAGGTGGCAAATACCGATCTCTCGGTATTGATACAAGGAGAGAGTGGTGTTGGTAAAGAGACTTTCCCGCAAATTATACATCAATATAGTCATAGAAAACATAAAAGTTATTTTGCTATAAACTGTGGTGCTATTCCAGAAGGCACCATAGACTCTGAACTATTTGGTCACGAAAAAGGTGCTTTTACAACTGCAGTAAATGAGCGTAAAGGATACTTTGAGGAGGCTAATGGGGGTACCGTTTTTTTGGATGAGGTGGGTGAGCTACCGCTGTCCACTCAAGTACGTTTGTTACGTGTTCTCGAAGCCGGTGAGTTTATGCGTGTAGGCTCCTCTAAAGTACAAAAAACCAATGTTCGTGTAGTGGCAGCAACCAATGTAAATATGCAGCAAGCTATTGCCGAAGGACGTTTCAGAGAGGATCTCTATTACCGTTTAAATGCGGTGCCAATATATATACCACCTTTGCGTGAACGTAAAGAGGATATAGCTTTGCTATTCAGAAAATTCTCTATTGACTTTGCCGACAAGTATCAGATGCCAGCTGTTAGGTTAACGGAAGATGCTGTTGAGGTGTTGTCAAGTTACTATTGGCGTGGTAATATTCGACAATTAAAAAATGTAACGGAACAGATTTCTGTAATAGAGCAGAATAGAGAAATAGATGCTACTCGTTTACGCTTTTATTTACCACAGCATGAGATGAACAATCTGCCAATGCTTTTTAAAGGCGACAAACAAGCGGAGCAAAAGTCTTTTAATAGTGAACGCGAAATTTTGTATCAGGTACTATTTGATATGAAACGCGATATGCAAGAGCTAAAGAAACTAGTTCATACCATTATGAGTAAAGAAAATGTTGATATGGCCGATTATGCACCAGAAACATCTTTCTTTAATGAGAATGTTCCTACAACTCCTAACGATATGTTGAGTGTAATACATAAACCGATAACAGCATCTGTTCCGCAAATAATAAATAATCAAGATGAACATAAGGTGTTTGATACCGAGGAGTATATTGAGGAGTCTCTATCACTGATTGATGCCGAGAGAGAGATGATTATTAAGGCACTAGAACGCCATAACGGTAAACGAAAATATGCAGCACAAGATTTACATATTTCTGAGCGTACACTATACCGAAAAATAAAAGAATTTGGATTAGAGAAATAATAGAAGAGTGTCATGAAAAGAATATTAAAACCCATAGTATTATTATCTTTGATAGTAATAATTTCAGCAGGCTGTAGCGTTAGCTATAAGTTTAATGGTGCTTCTATAGATTACTCTAAAACCAAAACCATTACGATAAGTAATTTTCCAAATAATGCTCCTTTAAACTACTCTCTAATGGAGAGTCAGTTTAATGACGCCTTAACAGGTATTTTTGCTCGTCAAACGCGCTTAACGCAAGTGAATAATAATGGCGACTTACAGTTAGAGGGTGAGATTTACGACTATAGTTTAACTCCTTTGGCTATTGGTTCTAATGCTTATGCTTCAGAAACAAAGCTAACACTAATTATTAAGGTTACTTTTATTAATAATAGTAATCCGGAAGAGTCGTTTACCAGTCGTAGTTTCTCTGCTAATCGTACCTTCTCGAATACATCAACGTTGAATGAGGTTCAAGAAACTTATGTAACAGAGATGATAGATGAGATTGTAGATGCAATTTTCAATGCTACAGTAGCCAATTGGTAAGAGTGTATGATTACTAAGAGTCAAATAAGTGAGTGGTTGTGTTCTCCAACTTCGTTGAATTCGGTTTCTGAAGCAGAACTGAGAGAACTTATTCATAAGTTTCCTTATAGTGAACCACTTCATTGGATCTATTTGAAACGTCTATACGATACCGACGATGTACGTTTTGAACAACAGCTTATTACTGATGCTATTTATATTAGCAATCGAAAAGCTTTATATCATTATTTGGTAGATGCCCCAGAGGTAGAGCAAGCTATTCCAGAGTTAGATCAGTTGGGTGGAATGTCAGGCGATTATTTTGCTATTATGGAGAATGACTCCCATAGGAGTTCTTTGCAGCAACTTGCAGCAAATCTTAAGGCTGCTCGTTTGGCAAAATCTAAAGAGGGTGCACAGATTCAACGCGAAGCTCAAGAGCCCCTTGTGGCTGTAGAAACTTCTGTGGCAATAGAACCTAAAGCAGCACCAAAACGTGCGCCAAAGTTTGCTCCAGATGCTTTCGTAGAATTACCTCCAACAGATTTTTCAGAGGAAAATGCTAAGAAACTTATAAAAGAACGCAAATACACTGAGGCACTGCAAATATTAGAGGAATTAAATTTGAGAAATCCAAAAAAAAGTGTTTACTTTGCACTTCAAATCAAATATTTAAGAACTATTATAGAAAACAACAAATAACACATTGACTATGTACACTTTTTTTATCGTATTAACCGTTATCGCATCAATCATCTTAATATTGTTCGTTTTAGTACAGAACTCTAAGGGTGGTGGTTTGGCATCAAATTTTTCGTCTTCAAACAATATTTTAGGCGTAAATAAAACTACTGATGTTCTTGAAAAAACAACATGGATTTTAATTTCTGCTATTGTAGTGATGAGTGTTATCTCTTCTGGTTTCTCAAAAAGCTTTAGTGGTGAGAAAGTATCTGTCATCTCTGGTGAACTTGGAAATACTGAAGTAGAACAAGCTCCTTCAACTATTAATTTTGACGATGTTGTAACAGAGTAAGATTATACTTTGTACTACATAAGATAACTTATACAAAGAGTTCCTCAATTACATATTGAGGAACTCTTTTGCTTTTTATAGCACTTATGCTAAAACAATTCATCTGAGGTTATAATAGATATGATAAGAGCTCATATTTTATTTTCTATCCTTATTACTATCTATATGGCGAAAAGCTATAATAGAGGCCTCTAAAGCATATCAGCTTAGGCTATTAATACAACAGGGATGCAACATATATGTGTTGCATCCCTGTTGTATTAATATGGTTTTAGTTGCATTATCTGAGTCTGTTTAAAGACTGTACTAGAGCCTCGTCTTTTGCAATGGAACGAATGGCAAGCCATGTGAGAACAATATTCACCAAAGGTAAAATTACAGGCCAAGCAAAGGTAGGCGATACATTATATTTCATTCCAATGTAGTAGTAGAAGAAGAAATAGATAGCATAATATCCTAACATTAGTAGCATGTTGAAGATTGAGATACGAATTTGTGCCGTGCGATGTTTATATAGATTTATAGTTATAAGCGATATTAGCGGAATAAGTCCGGCAATAATAGACATGATCCATAGGCGCTCTACTACTTCATTACCTGAAGCATTAGAGATGATAAGCCCAAGAAAATCTAAAGAGTAGTCGCCTTGAGCTGTAGCAAAGTGCATCACAGGTAAGAAAAATGTAAGGGAACCTAATATAAAGGCAATGATTAAATAAAGTGTTTGGATACGTTGTAACATAGTTTTAAGGGGTTTATAAATTTATTTCTTGAATATTGAAAAGAAACCTTTTTTAGGGTTCTTCAAATCGTTAAGTTGCATAGCCATCTCATAGCTCTCATTGTGCATTATCATGCGATAGATAATTCCCCACTCTGTTAATCCACAGATGTTACTGTCGTCGATATATATGTCGGCAACAATCTTGCTAGGTCCATTGGAATGAATCTCTATTTCTGGATAGTTTCTATTTATAGCATAATACTCTAAACCTTTACTCATACACTATTCTATTGCCTCCTGAAGTAACTCTC
>CAMTOX010000161.1 GCA_947074225.1 uncultured bacterium | reverse complement strand
GATGGGTGAGACGAGATTTCTGAATGAGACTGGAGTTCTGACGTGTGCTCTTCCGATCTTAATAAAGAAGCCATACTATCAAAAGTATCGGTGCGTGAATTTTCGCTTACATCCTGGAAATCCATAAAGAAACGCTTACCTATCATAGAATCGGGTATCTCTATGGCATTTACTATGCCCATTGTTAAACCATCGTCTAACAAGAAATAAACTTGATTATTACTCGTTTTTTGATAAGTACCTATTGTTCCATAAATAGGATTACCACCTTCTACATCGGAAAAATAATCACTACATCCATAAGAAATTAAGGATACTGCAATTACAATCAACGACACACTCATCATCTTAAAAAAATTATTTCTCATCTCTTTAAATTTTATTCTGCTTAAGTTTAGAATATCTTTTTATATAGTCACAGATGCACAACAAAAAGAAAACGTTGCGCGATAATTATTAATTTAACATTAATTTATCTATAATTGACCACGATTAAATCTTTTAGAATAATTACATAGCATTTATTAATCATAAATCTATTCATTCTTCAATACAATACATAAATTAGATTGCGTTACAGAATTCTATAACAAATTATTTGTCAACATTTTAATCATTACTCATTAAAGAATAGATAAACTTTTCATTTATTATAACGCAAATCTGTTGCCACAATAGTCTAAAAGTGAAAATTAAAACACTATTTTAAAGTTCAATCCTTATTATTGTTCATACAATGTACTTAATAGATTTAAGGAGTTGGCTCTACTTTTTTTTATAAAATGATAATTGCGCAGAAATACCAATAGTAGAAGTTAAAAATTGTTATATATCACTATCCTCAAGGTTACAACGTATTACTATTATAGATAATTTTGCAGCGATAATTCATATTCTCCAAAATCTATTTGAAGAATATGAATTACAACTTCCAAAACAATTACAAAAGAAGCTATCATGAAATATAGTCTCAAACGCAAAACTGTATCAAGAATCAACAAAATCCACGATTTTCATGGATGGGGCGTTTGCGCACTCGTATAGCTCCTTAAGCTATCTTCTTTAACGTCGGAACAAGACGTTATCATTTTCAATATTTATTTATCCGTTTATATTTATGAGCAAAAAAACAGGGCTCATAACATTGGTCGCAATGTTATGCAGCTACTCCTTATGTGCCCAATCGCTAGAATTGGACATAGTCGAACTATTTAAACTGGCAGACCAAAACAGTTTAAGCATTGCCGCATATAGCACTGCCGAACTTGCTGCTAAAGAGGGTGTCAAATCGGCAAAAGCGCAATGGTATCCTCAAATTCAAGCACAAGCTTCGGTTAGCTACATTGGGAATGGTCAAATCTGGAACAGAGAATTTGGCGATTTTCATACTGTCGAGATGCCACATTTCGGCAATAATTTCGCTGTAGAAGTCACACAAGTCATTTACAGTGGAGGGGCCATTACTAACGACATTAAATTGGCTAGTTTACAACATCAAATAGCAGCTCTTAACACCGAAATAAATAGGCAAGAGATTCGTTTCTTATTACTCGGTCACTTTCTGGAACTCTACAAGTTAAACAATCAGCAACAAGTATTACAAGAGAACATCTCCATTACCGAGCAAGTGTTGGCAAATATGCATAGTCGGCTTCGCGAAGGCACCGCCTTGCAAAACGACCTTACACGTTATGAACTGCAATTAGAACTATTTGAACTACAACTCACTCAAATAATAGATGCCAAAAAGATTTTAAACTATCAACTCACCTCTACCCTGCAGCTTCCCGCCGCAACAATCATTATTCCTACGGAGAAACTTGCAGGCATGCAAATAGAAGATAGTAAACAAGAGAATTGGCATGAACAAGCCAAAGCATCGAACCTATTTGTACAACAAGCAGAAACAGCTGTAGAGATGAATAAAGCTGTAGTAAAACTTCAACAGTCGGCCTATATACCTAAAATTGCATTGGTAGCGGCCGACAATCTAAATGGACCTATACTTATAGAAGTTCCTGTTATTAATAATAACTTTAACTATTGGTATGTAGGTATTGGGCTGCAATATGACCTATCGTCAATCTATAAAAACAACAAAAAGGTTAAACAAGCGAAGCTAAACTATCAGGCTGCCGAGATTGAAAAGCTGCTGGCCGAAGAACATATTGATGCAGCGGTACAATCATGTTATGTAAACTATACAACTTCACTCTCGAACTACCTCACACAACAAAAAAGCGTAGAGTTGGCCAATCAAAACTACAATGTCATTAGCAACCGATACGAAAATGATTTAGCACTGCTAACCGAACTACTCGATGCCGGCAATATGAAATTAAGCGCTGAACTGAATCTTGTGAATGCACATATCAATGTGATTTTTAATCACTATAAAATGAAATATATTACCCACACACTATAAAACAAAAAACTATGACACGCAGAAAAGTACAAAAAATTATCTACAACATCTTAATACTAGGATTTTTAATTGGTGGCTTCGCCTATGTTTGTTCACGCTTTATCCATTTTGGAAATATTGAATATACCGACAATGCACAAGTACGTCAACACATTGTTCCAATAAACTGTAGAGTTCAGGGATTTATTAAAGAGATACGTTTTGATGAGTTCCAACAAGTTCAAAAGGGCGATACATTATTAATCATTGAAGATACTGAATACCGCTTACGCGTGGCTCAAGCAGAAGCTAATCTCTCTAATGCACTTTCGGCACGTGGTGCAACAAATGCTGGTATTGCCACCACAGAAAACAATATCAAAGTCTCTGATGCTGGAATAGAAGAGGTGAAAGTGCAGAAAGAGAATGCCGAACGCGAATTTAAACGCTATGAAAAACTATATGCCGAGAAAGCTGTTACGCGTCAACAATTTGAACAAGTTAAAACCACTTTTGAAGCTATAGCAGCACGCTACGAACAAGTATCGAGAGCAAAACATAGTACCTCTTTAACTAGAAATGAACAATTACAACGTTTAGATCAAACAGATGCTGCCATTAAACTAGCACAAGCAGCTTTAGAATTAGCACAACTAAATCTTTCATACACCGTTATTCTTGCCACATGCAACGGTGTTACAGGTAAAAAAGAGATTCACGAAGGACAATTAGTAAATCCTGGACAAACCATGCTTGAAGTGGTAGATGCAAGTGAACTTTGGGTAATGGCAAATTACCGTGAAACACAACTTCCACGCATTGCCATTGGCGCAGAGGTAACTTTTACTGCCGATGCCGTGCCTGGAATAACATACATCGGAGAGGTTGAAGCCATATCGGATGCCACAGGAGCTGCTTTCTCTATGATTCCACACGATAATGCCACTGGAAACTTTGTAAAAGTAGAACAACGTATACCGGTTAGAATTCTTATTAAAGAGGAGAACTCAGAACATTTAAAAAAGTTAAGAGCCGGATTGAATGTTCAATGTAAAGTAAAATATTAATACATGGCTGCACCAATCCTTAACGGACCTTTTGATATGCCCATGGTGAGGAACTTCATACCTCGAAAAGCGAAACCGTTTTTATATCTATTCATGGTAGTTGGATTTCAACTATCTGGAGGAATGTATTTAGGTTCACTTAGTGAAATATATGGAGAATACTCACTCATGAGAGAAGACATTCTCATGTGCCTATATGCTAATTTAACAGGAATGGCAATATATTTTCCTTTGCTATTCAGAATGAAATTTGCGTTTACTAATAAAAGCTTGCTCACTTTTGCAGCTTGCGGAATCTTATTATGTAATGTGGCATCTATGTTTGTAACTTGCTTACCCATACTATGGATGATATGTTTTATTGCTGGTTTTCTTAAAATTCAAGGCACTTTTGAGTGTATGTCGAACATTCAACTATGGATGAGCCCTAACAGAGATTTTACTGTTTTCTTCCCTATATTACATATTGTTATATTAGGAGCCATACAACTCTCCACAATAATAGATGTTACATTAACATATTACTATAATTGGCACATGATGCATTGGTTTGTCATCGGTTATATGTTAGTGAATTTGTTCATCATATTCACCTGTTTAAAATCTATGATGTTAATGAAAAGACTTCCACTTTATGGCATAGATTGGAGTGGAGCATTACTTTGGGCAGCTCTGGTATTACAAGTTGCATTTCTTTTCAACTATGGCGATTGGTACGATTGGTGGTACAGCCCCGTCATAAAGGGGCTCACCACTACCATCATTGCTACAGCTATAATGATTATTTGGCGCATGCAAACCATTAGGCACCCCTATATAGAACCTAAAGTATGGAGCTATAAATATTTCATCCCACTCATTATTGTTACTATACTTATTGAGGCCTTCTTAGCTACTGAACATGTTTTAGAAGAGGTATTTTACGAAGAAGGGATGCACTACGTCTCTTTAAGTATTCTCAATTTCAATTGGGTGGCATTAGTTAGTGCTACAGTTGGATGTCTATTCTCCTTATGGTGGCTCAACAAAATGCACTATAGCTATCTCCGACTAATCATGCTTGGAATGGTATTTCTCTTCTTCTATCTGGTTGGTTTTTATCTAAACATTAACCAGAACATAAATATGGAGCGCTTATACCTGCCCATTGCTTGCCGTGGATTTAGTTGTGCTGTTATTAGCATCTCCATGTTTGTATGCTTAGAAGAGATTATGACATTTCCTCACTTCTTTCAAGCATTGGGAATATTTAATATGGTTCACATTGTTATTGGAGGTGTTATTGGTAGCGCCATATATGCACAGGGACTACGCTACTATATCACCGATAATATGATACGATACTCTGGAGCCATAGATAAAGTAGCATTTAGTCGTTCTCCATTTCAGTTCCCGCACTTCATGGAAGGCTTTGTACAACAGATGCAGCTTGCTAGTGTAAAACAAATTTATGGCTGGGTATGCTATGCTTGTTTACTACTACTATTGGGATTCATGCTTTGCGACACACCAATTAGGCATGGGCTCAAACGGATTCCGGCATGGACCGATGTCAGGAAAAATGTTAGCACATCGCTAAAAAGAAGAAACAACAAATCATTAATAGAGCAACAATAATAATGAGAGTGTGTCTTAAACTATACACATAAATAGCTCCGTTGGTAATATATCCCGCATTTAAAAATTATATATTTCAATACCAACACTTCTCAGATCGGAAGAGCACACGTCTGAACTCCAGTCACATTCAGAAATCTCG
>CAMTOX010000160.1 GCA_947074225.1 uncultured bacterium | reverse complement strand
CTTTTTATTCTATGGATACTGTGATAGATGTGGAACGTTACATGTTCTATTTTGTTTTCCAAAGTGATGCTATGGATGCTTGTCAGGATTACTATATTAAACTTTACTCAGCTTCTTCATTAGCCGATAGTACAATGATAGGATCAGCCACTTTTGTCCCTATAGGAGAGTGTATTTACTCAATAGAAGATAATGTGTATACTAATGCTACTGTAGGGGTATGTCCGGCAACAGAAGCCGAAATAACAATACTTCATCAGATAATGGTGAGTGAAACAAAACCAGTGTCGGTAAATGGTTATTATGATTGGTTAAAGGGAGTAGCAGCAGATTATGGTAGTGATGGTTGCTATTCTCAATATAGTTATAATGATATTATATTGGCCCTTGAAGCATTGCACAAGGATAGCAGCTATATGTCTAATAAAGTGTTACCAAGTAGTGCTACTACTGCCATTACCTCTACTCAGTTGGCATTATTAAATAGTTTAATATCCGATAATATACTTTCTCTTTATGTTCAGAAATTAAAAGTGGCTTTATATGATTCTGTTACCAACTTTATGATTTATCCCTATGCAGATACCATGTCGCCCGATGGAGTGAGCACAGCAGTAGAGTTATGTAATGAGCCATGGCAAATAACTATTCCTCTTAAAACCGGCTCTCCATGGTTACTTTTTGGTAAAACTAATGAAAGTTTAGTTACTACAGGCTTAAACTATTTACGCGAAGCAAGGGTCTCTTTATTGGCTGTTAATAGTAGTGGCTTTGTATTACCTGTAAAAGCATCTAGTTTTACCTCTTATTCTTCTACATCAATAGGAAAAATGATTCTGACAAGTAGTGATGATCCTAATATGAGTAGCTATTATGGAGATACCTTATTTAATCAAGTAATACTAAGAGATTATTCTTATGGTGTAGAGATAGTTACCAATGATAGAAGAAGTGAAATACCCGATTTAAAAGGTGGGTATGAATATATAACATTAATAGAATTTACTGGAGATTCTGAAGAATGTACAACCGGATACCAACAAGTTCAATTAATACCTCAGCCAGAGGTGCTATATTGGACAGGAAAGTCAGGTAACTCATGGAATAATGTTGAGAATTGGCTTCCGGGCACTACTTCCGGAGCTCTTGTTTCCGATACATTGATTAATTACGTTCCATTGTATGATATCAATGTTATTATATCAGATACTACCAATGCACCTATTCTTTATGATGCTTCAATTAGTGATACTTCTATGACAACAGCTTTGCAACGAGATTTGCTCTATGCTACAAACTATTGTAAAAATATATTTTTCTCAAAAAATAGCACTTTAATAGGTCAAGAATATCTTAATTACGATAGTGCTTGGGTGGAAGTTAGTTTACCTACTAAACAATGGGTATTGATGGGAGCCCCTATTAGGGGTCTTGTTTCTGGCGATATGTATATATCGAGCAGTTCTAATAGTTCTGTATTCTCGAGTTCCGATAGTTGCGATAGCCGTAGCTCCATCCCTTTTTGGCAATCGGTCTATAATGGTACAATAATATCTCAAGGTTTTGGAGGAACTACCAATGTGTCAAATGTTGGATGGAGTACCCCTTCAAATGGTATGACTACCAATTTTACCCCACGAATGGGATTTGCAGTGTGGTGTGAAGATAGAGTATCAAATAGTGATACTATCTCTTTACGTTTGCCTAAACCCGATGCTGCCTATTACTATTATCAGTCGGATGGCACACCTAGCAGCTTGTCGGCTACAGTAAGTCGTCCAAGTAATTATTATAAGTTGGCATTTATAAATGAAGATTGGACAGATGTTACAGCTCCAAGTATCTTTGTCGATACTTTGCAATTGGGCTTACTAAGTAATCCATTTATGACGACTCTTTACATGAGTTCATTTATGGGGTTAAATGATGATTTAACAGGTAATTATTGGGTGTATAGAAATAAAGAGATGATAGCATGTAGTGCTTCGGGCGAGAGTAGTTCTGAGAGTAGTGGTACAGTGAATATTAATGCCATGGAAGCATTCTTTGTGGAGTTAGTATCGGGTACAAAGTTCTCGCCCTCAAATATGGTATACCAAACTGTCTCGACCTATCCACCTAGTAGTTCCGCATCGGCTCCTGCTAATGCAACCTCTATTTCGAGATTATTTATTACTGCCGATTATTATGGCTATAAAAGTAGTGCATTAGTGTTACAAAGTTCAGAATCGAACAATGGCTATAATGAGTTGGAAGATGTAAAACTTATTATGTTACAGTCTAATATGACTCCAGCTTCTGTATATACTATATCGGATAATAATGCATTGCAAATTAATGCCTTGTCAACAATAAATCAGATTCCTTTATCGGTGATGACTGCTTTAGGAGTTGAGCCAGTGGGTAAAATAAAGATGACCTTTACTGGCAGCTCAAGTTTTAATGGCGCATTAATGTTGAGAGATATAATGTTAAATCATATCTATTTATTAAATGAAGGAACAGAAATTGAATTAGATATGCCAGGTGATAATGAGATGCGTTATTTTATTTCTCATTATGAATCGCCAAGTGACACAGAAAGTGCTCTATTTAATGAAGTGAAGATATATACACCGCAACCTTCACAATTAGTGGTCGTATCTCATTCGGAAATTACAGATATCAAGGTTTACGATAGTGTAGGTCGGTTAATAGTTCATAGAGAGGGCAGCGGGCAGTTAAAAGAGAGTCTAACACTTACTTCAGGGTATTATTTAGTAGCTGTGAGAACACGTGTGAATCAGGAAGTGCTACCTGTGATGGTGTATTAATTAGCATATATAATGACGATAATGAAAAATAGAATATTCATAATTAATTTGTTGGTGCTGTTTGCTTTAATGAATTTTTTGGATCTTAAAGCAGACGATAGTTGGTTTATTAATGGTGAACCCTCGACCACTGGTTCCTCGGGTGTAAAAGTAGATAATAACACCTTTTATGGAAGCCCGACCGATTTTGGTAGAGCCTCTAATGTAGATGGCATGTATCAATTTAAAGATATTGAATCATTATCCTCTTCATTAAATGTAGAAACCGATGTGAATCCCTCCTTACCAGGAGATCCCACAAATGAGGATCCCATAGGGGTTATTCCAATAGGTAATGGGATGTTTTTTTTAATAATAATATTAGCTCTATATCTCTTTCACAAAAGCGTGAAGATGAAACATAAGAGTTAAGATCTTCTTTTCAAGACAATTTTAGTTTAATCTAGAATTGTCTTGAAAATTATTTATATGGTTATTTATTTAGCAGAAATGATCAAATAGTTAAAAACTTCATGGTAGCATGAGTTGAATTATATGTTAATTGTTTATCTTTGTCTTTTTAAAGAAATGAGGTCGATGATCTCTCTTTGTATGCATATATAAATTGGGTGATATAGGAAAATACACTCAAAATAATAATAGAACCTATGGATGTAAAAGAAAGAATAGACGAGTTGAGACGGTTGTTGAATCAATACAATTATGACTATTATGTGTTGAACAATCCTCAAGTATCTGATTTTGATTTTGATGCTTTAATGCGTGAACTTCAAGAGTTGGAGAAAGCACATCCTGAATTTTTTGATCCAAACTCTCCAAGTCAGCGTGTGGGAAGTGATATAAGCAGTGCTTTTCAACAAATAGAACATCAATACCCGATGTTATCATTGGGTAATACCTATTCTGCCGGCGAAGTACATGAGTTTTATACTCGTGTGGAGCGTGGTTTAAATAGTAAGTTTGAAGTTGTAGCAGAGTTGAAATATGATGGTACCTCTATTTCCTTAATATATGAGAATGGTTCTTTAGTAAGTGCTGTTACTAGGGGCGATGGTGTGCGTGGCGACGATGTGACAGCTAATGTACGAACTATAAAGTCAGTGCCATTGCAATTGCATGGCGATTATCCGGAGAATGTAGAACTACGTGGTGAAATTTTGATGCCTTGGCAGGTCTTCGACGATTTGAATAGAGAAAGAGAGGCTCAAGAAGAGCAACTTTTTGCCAATCCGCGTAATGCAGCCTCTGGAACTCTAAAATTACAAAACTCTGCCGAAGTCGCTAAAAGAAGATTAGATTGCTATGTCTATTCTGTACTTGGCGAAGGGTTACCCTATAAAACTCATTTTGAGAATCTCATTCATGCCAGAGAGTGGGGCTTTAAGATTTCTGATGCCACACGTTGTTGTGAGAGTTTTGAAGAGGTAATGGAATATATAAATTATTGGGATTTAGAACGAAAGAACCTTCCGGTAGCTACTGATGGTATTGTATTAAAAGTAAACGACTTGAACCAACAGTTCAATTTAGGTTTTACAGCCAAATCTCCCCGTTGGGCAATAGCATATAAGTTTAAGGCCGAACAAGCGCTTACACGTTTAGAGAGTGTTTCATTTCAAGTAGGTCGTACCGGTGCTGTAACTCCAGTAGCAAATTTACAAGCGGTACAATTATCGGGCACTACTGTGAAACGGGCATCGTTACATAATTCTGATTTTATTGAGAAGATGGATTTGCACATAGACGATATGGTTTATGTGGAGAAGGGTGGTGAGATAATACCAAAGATTACCGGGGTAGATGTTGAACAACGTCATAAAGAGGCTGCTAAAGTGCTATTTATTGATCATTGTCCGGAATGTGGCACCTTATTGGTTAGAAATAGTGATGAAGCAGCATTCTATTGTCCTAATGAAGATGGCTGTCCACCTCAAATTAAAGGACGCATAGAACACTTTGTAAGTAGAAGAGCTATGAATATTGATGGTTTAGGCAGTGAAACCGTAGCTCTATTATTCGATAGTAAAATGATTTCTAATGTTGCCGATTTATACGATTTGAAGGCTCCAGAATTAGTTCGTTTGGATAGGTTACAGCAAAAATCGGCTCGTAATATAGTGCAGGGTGTGCGCGATTCGCTGGAAGTACCTTTTGCAAGAGTATTATTCGCACTTGGCATTAGGTATGTTGGTGAAACAGTGGCTAAGAAATTAGCTCAAGCCTTTGGCTCTATAGATGCTATTAAAGAGGCAAACTATGATGCCTTGATATCGGTTGATGAGATTGGCGATAGAATAGCTTTAAGTGTGATAGATTATTTCTCGAAAGC
Source organism: uncultured bacterium (assembly GCA_947074225.1). Classification (GTDB taxonomy): domain Bacteria; phylum Bacteroidota; class Bacteroidia; order Bacteroidales; family Paludibacteraceae; genus CAMTOX01. The sequence continues at coordinate 98 of CAMTOX010000160.1, read as the reverse complement.
AGAACATATGGCTATTATAGAACGTCTTCGCGATAGTGGCGTTCAGTTAGAGATCGGAAGAGCACACGTCTGAACTCCAGTCACATTCAGAAATCTCG
>CAMTOX010000159.1 GCA_947074225.1 uncultured bacterium | reverse complement strand
ATATTCAAGGAGGCTTTTTTTATGTAGTTATAAGAGCTGCTGTTTGTAGAGGTGAATGGTTGAAGATCCCTTTATGATATAAGGAGTGTTGGAGTGTTTTAAAGAATAATCATTCAGATTGTTTTTAACCTCGCTGTGCGCTTGCAAAGTCTCTCTTTGATAGTTGGATCAACAGAAGATTTAATAGGTCCATAGACGCTTTAAAATAAAGCTGTACATGTTGTTCTTCTTTGTTGCTTCTTTCGTAGTGACATAGTATAACCTAGCGGCGATATTTCTTCAAATATCGCCGCTAGGTTTCTGTTTTATGCTTTCATAAGGAAGGATATAGTGTCTAGCAATGACTATATCTTTCTTGTTTAAAATACAATGGTGGTAAAGATAGGGTAGTGATCCGACATGTAACCGTTATAAGGAGAGTCCTCAAATATTTTGTGCATTGGCACATGGCTTTTTTCGGGTACTAAGATAAAATCTATGGCTGGTCGGTACTCTTTGGGTATAGCACCAAAGGCATGAAATGTACCATTGGGGCCACTAATATTTGTGCTGATAGAGCGACTGTCTACCAATCCAAGCTCTTTAGTAATATATTCCATAACAGGGTTGTCAATCTCTACATTCATATCGCCAGTAATGATGATAGGGCATTTAAGCTCCATCTCTTTAACTCTCTTTGCAATGAGTTCTACTCCCTTTAGGCGAGCTATCTCACCCTCGTTGTCTAAATGTGTGTTGAGAATAAAGAGAGTTGTACCATTTATGTTACTTTGAAGTTCTACCCATGTTGCTATCCGATTATATGCGGCATCCCAACCTTTAATGCCAAACTCTTCAGGGCTATCGCTAAGACTAAAGCAACCACTCTGTAGGAGTCTATATTTATCTCTCTTATAAAATATTGGACACTGCTCACCCTTCTTATCCTTTTCTCTACCAATGGCAATAAAATTATACTCTGGAAGAGATTGAATTAAATCGTACAATTGGTTGGGCATCACCTCTTGCATTCCTACTATATCCGGTTGATGCATTTGAATTAATTCGCCAATGTCATATCTACGTCTTTTCCATGAGTTCTCATCATCAAGTTTTATATCTACACGAATGTTGAACGACATGATTTGATGCGATAAAGGTTTCTCTTTACAGCCAAATGTTATGGATAAAAGTAATAAGAAAGGTAGTAATATACGGTTTCGTATCATCTATTGATTATTCCTTAGGTGATGTTGATAGTATTGCTTTGCTAAGCGATGTGGTGATGCTTTTAACTAGCTCCGATTGCATGTCGTCAATACTTTTAAGCTCTTTACGTGAATCTGCTAAATTACGAATCTTAGATATTGAATTAGCATCGGAATAAATAACATCTTCTTGGGCATTAAACTTCCCAATCTTCTCCCAATGTCCTGGCACCAAATATTTATCGTTCTTACCATCGTAATAGACATAATGTATCTCATCGCTTACATGAGGGGTTAGTGTGCCCGAAGATAGTTTAGCACCTGAAGGGGTAGACATGATAGTATAAGAGAAGTTGATGCTAATATTTCTTGTACGTGAATATTCGTAATAATAGACCTTTTTGTAGACTACATTCTTCTCCTTATCGGTCTGTCTCAAATACCCTTTGCACTTTTTGCTTGTAAGAGGAGTGGTTTTGTTGTTCATTCCTATACTTGCTTTGATAACAGCATTTACAGGAATTAAGTTCTGCGATGCTACTTGATTGCCAGATTGCATTAGCTCTTTCTGTAGCTCCTCTAACTGTTTTTGCTCTGCTAACTCTACCATCTGTATAAATGGGTCGTTACTCTTATTTACTGTAGTAAGCGTTTGTGTCTTAATCTTATTGCATAAAAGTGCATAGCTGTTGCAATTATTGATTGTCTCGAAGGCTATTAAACGCATACCTTGTGATATGGCATCTTGCTGAAGCTGGTCTATATCTTTATAGTTACTGTCGTATTTCTTAATTTGCGACAAGAAGTTATATGCTGTTCTATATTTGCCATTATGAAATGCTATGTTGGCTTGGATATAGATTGGTTCACAGCGCGCTATCTTTAATTGTTCGGTAGCATCCTTAAAGTTATTGTCCACTGAGGTCAACCCTTGCAATAGTTTCACTGCTTTGTTATAGTCGCCCATGCCCATAGCCTTCATGGCTTCTTCATAACTATCGTGAAGATATCTGTTTTTGCTTTCGTTATATTGCCCTATTGTCCGTTCACTAATAATAGTTTCTATGTTGTAAGGTGCTGTTTTCTCTTTTAAAGTCGTTAAGGTTTGGTACAGGCTTACCACCACTTCGTCGTTACGGCGTGTGTATGCTTCAGTAATTTTCTCGTCCAGTTGTGTGGCAAAGATGGCACTTGAGCGCATTAAAGCGATACGTGCTTCTACATAATCGGGTTTTTTGGTCAATGCATTTAGGTAAGCTACAATGGCCGGTTCGTACATACCGTTTTCTTCATACTTGTTTCCATCCTTAAAATATTTCTTCGAGGCACATCCCACCATAAAAAGTGGAATAAGAATCAAGATGAGCGATCTTATTGAGAGTTTCTTCATTGGTTTACGATTGTGATATTGCAGTTTCAAGTTCAAGTACTATTCTGTTCTTAAGTTGCGAGGCAGCCTCCGTATAGGCATTCATACCTGCGTTGAAATAGTTTAATTGGGTACCTTGAGTTGTGCGTAACGATTTATTCATAATGCTTTTCCCTCCAACTGTTCTTATCTCGAAAGTACCATTGAGTTTACAGGTGTAAAAACCATTGTTTTGACCTACACTCTCTGTATTACTCATTATATGGATAATAAAATCGGCTTCCGAGGGGTTATTGGTAATTTGATAACCACTCTGTTGGAGCTGCTCTATGGCTGCCTGACGTAATGGCGATGTTGTAATGTTTTGATTCATATTTTGCTCGCGCGAACTAATATAAATGGTTGCAGGCAAAAGCTCAATCTCACAGGTTATGCTTGGCATACTTTGCTTTGAAAGCCATTGACGAATATTATAATTCACATTACTTTTGCTCAACAGCTCGCTCATGGATGCTTGAATAGTGAGCTGTTCATACCTATTCTTGCTTTTAGTCTTCTGTATACTTACCTCGACATTGCCTTTGGAGTTGCTTTGTACAAAGCGTGGAAACGAGGCATTGCCACTAAACGATAGCTCTAAAGGAAAATCTGCTTGTGCAATATCATGTATTGTCAACACAGCTACTTCATTATGAAATGTGCCTCCATATTTGCTGCTCCATTTATCGCTTAATGACATCAGTGTTATAGAAGAGGTAATATCTTGTAGACGTCTGAATATATCTTTAACAAAGTTTGTAGAGTCGTTTACTGAACTCTGATAGAGGTAGTCGGATAGATACTCTTTGCCTGCCTCTATAGCTTCGGCATAGGCCACAATAGCTTTTGCATAGCTTCCTGTTTGCTCTGCGTTAACACCTTTGGAGTAAAAGCTCATAGCTTTATCAATAGCCTCCCGCTTCTTCTTTGCTAAAGTGGCCTGATACTCCTGTCGCGATAACCGATAACCTACATAGTAGTCGTTTTCTGTTTCATGGTAGGCAAACCGTTCATAACCTTCTAATTGAGTGTTGGTTTGTATATGGACCACTTGCGAGAAATCTTCCCACAGTTGTTTGTTCTGCTCAATATTTACCAATACCGTAGAACCCTTTAGTTGCACAGCAATCTCCTCCGACATGGCTTGTAGTGCTGCACGATTGGCCATATCTTTATAGTTTGTTGGGTTAGTATCTTTCTTTGAATGACCGATGCCTATGTAATATTGAGGATTAGAGATAGAGGTGGTTATCCATTCAGGAAGATTCTTATAGTTAACTTTAGAACTTTTGCAAGAAGAGAGTAGCAACATACCTCCTATAAGAAACCCTATAGAAAATAGTAACCCTATTTTAGTATATGAACTGTTCATATTTATGTTTTATACTAATGAAAAACAAAATTAGAGATAATTTTGTAAATATCAAATTGTTTTACCATTCAATAGCTTTCAACCATATGTTATTTAGAACGGCATTAATGTAAAAGAGCACTGCTTTCATTACAAAAACAGTGCTCCTTAAATATCTTTAGAGACTATTTACCCATCTCTTTCTCAAACTCTTTCTTGAACTTTTCGTATTCGTAATCAATACGTAATTTGTCGTCGTTCGATACTTTATTGGCTATATCTTCTAAAAGATCATCGCCATTAAGTTCTACTACCACATAAGCACGGAACTTATTATCCTGAGTGCGCATTAATTTATCGCATACTACAATGGTTCCACTAAGTTTCTGATCTACTACATTACGTACCATATCTTGGAAACGTGATTTTGCTTCCTCTTCAATACCTTGTTGGTATGATGATGCGTAGTTGTCGGTCATACGTTTTATTGTTGCGCCAATTTGGGTCGCTAGTTCTGCACGAGCATTGGTCAATGCTTTATTGCGAGCAATAGTCATATCGGTGCTATAGCCTTCGCCAAATGCACGAAATGCTTTTTTATCACTCTGATATTCTTTGCCTGTACATGGTACGTTTACTTCTACATCGCCCTTATAAGCTTCGCTGGTTGCTTTCTTACTTTTACAACCTACTAAACAGAGGCCTGCTAATGCTATAACAAGAATTTTTTTCATAAGTATAGGGTTTTTACAATTAATAAATTATTGTTTGTAAGACAAAGATAAATATTTATTTAATAAATCAATTCTTTTTTGTTGATATATTAAATAAAAAAATCAGCAACACATTACATGTTGCTGATTCTCAATAGGTATAATTGGTGTTTTTTTAGACTACTTGTCGAAATAACTCTTAACAATCCCTCTTGAAGAGTTGCGAATGAATAATACTATCTCATCGCGCTCTGAAGTGGCAGGCATGTCGGCCTCTACACGTGCTAAAGCATCGGTAGTGTTAAGGCGCGATTGGAAGATTAAACGATAAATCTCTTGAATATTGTTAATCTGCTCGTTTGTGAAACCTCTACGGCGTAAACCTATGCTATTTACACCGGCATACGATACTGGCTCGCGTGCTGCTGTAATATAAGGAGGTACATCTTTACCTACTTTTGAACCACCTTGAATCATAACATGTTTACCGATATGAGTAAATTGGTGTACTAAAGTTCCACCACCCAATATAGCATGGTCGTCTATTAAGATCGGAAGAGCGTCGTGTAGGGAAAGAGTGTAGGCTATAGTGTCAATCTCGG
>CAMTOX010000158.1 GCA_947074225.1 uncultured bacterium | reverse complement strand
AAGTTACCGTGAGCATTTTTTGCGATATATCGGGAATCGCACGGTGTAACTCTTTAAAACGTAATACCCCATGTTGTTCTAAGGTGAAGATAATTAGAATAGACCATTTGTCGCCAAAACGGGAAAGAATATTCCGAATAGGGCAATCGGGGTTGTCGGCATCAGTGAATTTAATTTTACTCATTTAAGTACAATATAGATTTGCGCTTTTATTAATGTTGCAAAAGTAAGCAAAGCAAGAAGATAACCCAATATTTATAGCCTAATTTTTGCATCTATTTTTTTTCTAAAAAAATATTTCCCATCACCTTCTATGCCTCAATATGGGTTACTAAAAGGTAACCGACTTACATTTAAGTGCCTTCTTGTGAGTAATTTATAGACTCTCTATATTTGCAGCAGAAAAGATACTAACTATCTTTTGTAGTGTTAAACTTTTAAAGAATAAACGTATGAAACAAGTTGTTTTAATTGGTGCCAGTGGTTTTGTAGGTAAAACCATTTTACATGAACTATTATCTCGCGGTTATGAGGTAACAGCGGTAGTTAGAGATGCTTCAAAACTTGAGCCTGTTCCGGCAGGAGTAACAGTAGTAGAGGCCGATGTTGCCGATAGTGCAAAGATTACTGAAATTTGTCGTGGTAAAGAGGCTGTTATTAGTGCTTTAAATCCTGGCGGTTGGGGCAATGCCAATGTCTATGCCGATACTTTGCAACTTTATCCGGCATTGCTCAATGCTGTGAAGGCTGCCGGTGTGAAACGTTTCCTCATTGTGGGCGGTGCAGGTACACTCTTTGTGAAACCTGGACTACGCTTGATAGACTCGGGTATGTTGCCCGAATTGTGGGTTCCGGCGGCAAAATCATTGGGCGAGTTCTACCTAAACACTTTAATGAATGAACACGATATAGATTGGGTATTCCTTTCGCCACCGGCAAACTTAGGCGACCTTAAAGCGGGAGTGCGCACCGGAAAATACCGTGTGGGTAAAGATGACCTTTTGCTGGACCATAAAGGCAATAGCTTCATCTCGGTAGAGGATTATGCTGTAGCAATGGTAGATGAGTTGGAACATCCAAAACATCACCATGAACGCTTCACTGTGGCCTATTAATTTGAGTAGGTAATAGATTCTTGTGGCGTTACGGCCTATTGACAAAGTTATAAATTTACCGCTCTACTTGCTTACAAAGTGGGTGCAAAGAGGGATAGAAGAGGGACCAAATTCGGATGCAGTATCCGAATTTGGTCCCTCTTACCTTCTGTTTCATAGATGCTTTGTAGGTAATGACTCATCTGGAGAATAGATGGTGAGTCTGTTCGTAAAGGAAGCGAAGGAGTTCTTTAACGATGTAGATTTTGGAAAGTAGATGAAAGTAAACCCATTTTTGAAGATGATTTTACATTTGCTTCTATTTTTGTGGAAAAGAACCATTTGACGTGTCGTCTCGATGGTTTCTTTAGAGGAGTATAACATTAAATTTAATATCGATATGGCAACACGAAACCAGAATTTAGAACAAACATGGAGCGGCAGCATAGGGCCTGTTGTAATGAGTAGTTGGAGAGGCATTCCATATGTACGTTCCAAGCCGTCGCACTACCGCGACCGCCGAAGTGTGGCGCAGCTTACGCAACGCGACAAGATGAGTCAATGCCATGAGTTGGTGCGCAGTATGCTGGTGTTGGTGAAGATTGGATACCGCGCCATGGCAGTGCGTAAGAGTGCCTACAATGTCTGTATGAGCCGCAATATGCGAGGGGCCACAGAGGGTAGTTATCCTGAGGTGAAGATGGCCTACGAGCGCGTGCTGCTTGGTGAGGGACCTTTGGCAGTAGCTGCCCAAGCAGAGGCAGAGGTGACGATGCAGCAGTTGGTGATTCGCTGGAATAACCTACAGAGCATGGGAAATGCCGATGCTACAGATAGGGCATTAGTGGCTATTTATAATGTACAACGTAAAAGCGCCATTCTGTGGTTGCGGCATGCAGCACGTGCCGAAGAGATGGTTACTATAGCTCTGCCAAAGGAGTGGCAAGGTGAGGCATTGCAGGTTTATATGGGTTTTGAGAATTTACAGCAGAGTCTCTGTTCAAATATTGTGCATGTGCAGCAGAAAGAGGTCGTGACTGAGCAAACATTGCCAGAACAGACCACCTTTGAGGCGTCACAAGAGTTTACAACTGCCCATAATAACGCTGCTGTGGCGGTGCAGTGTGTTACGGCAGGGGTGTCGGAATTAAGTAGTACAGCTCATGGTGGCAGTGCAACCAAAGGATTGAGAGGCAGCGCCAACGAGCAGTGGCAGAGCCAATGGTGCTGCGATACCAGGGCTAAGCCGCCATTAGGCGGCGCCATAATAAAAAAAATAGTTCGCCTACCACGACCGATGGAACAGAGAGGTAGACGAGCTATAAAATGGGTGATGTTTGGAGCGGTGGTGTAGCACCGGCTTTAGATCTTGATGATGGTGGCGCTGCTGTTTTTGAGCTGCGGCATGGCATCGCCAATGCTGGCGCCAATGTAGGTGGGATCGCAAACCAAATACTTTTTCGAGTCGATGGTCATATAGTCGCCCTCTATAGGTTCTGTGAAATGCACCGCTGTGGCCAAATGTTGTGGGTAGTTAAGAAGCACTACATCAAGGTGTAGAAGTTCGCGCACCAGAATGGCAAAGAGGATGGCGCGGTCCTCGCAGTCGGAGTAGGGGTAGAAGAATGTCTCGTCGGCAAAGAGCGGACGCTCATAACCAAACTGCTCCTTGTCGGTTTGGTATTCAAAAGCCGTTTGCACAAAGTTGATGAGTAGATTGGCGGCATCGGCCTGATTCATACCTGCCATTTGCTGCTGCAATAGTGGGTAGAGCGTGTTTTTGATTTCCGGGCTTAACGATGAACGTACATAGAGATTCCAATGGTTGCTCAAAGGGTAGTTGTTGTAGAACTCTATGAGGTTCTGGTTTGCTTGGAGGGTGAGTTGTAGTTGCGGATATGCTTTGGCTCTGTATTGGCGTTGCTTGGAGGGTCGATATGTTAGCAAGGGGGTGTTGTGCATGGCTATGGAGAGCTCCTGCTCGTTGGGGAAACTCTGGTCGAAGAGGTAGTAGGAGTCGGCATTGCCCTTGGTGATTACGTAGTAACGCTCGTTATTGTCGATCATAATAAAGGGGTATCCGTAGAGCGTTTCGCTGGAAGGAATGAGCAGGTAGAGTTTATCTTGCTCTTTTGCAATGCGTACTTTATAGCCCGACTGAGTGAGTAGATACATTTGCAAGAGGGTAGCCTCGTTACTCTTCTTACCCATGAGTGTCTCGGCTATGGCTTGTGTAAGCTCTACATATGCCCAATCGCAAAGTTGTAGTTGTTCTCTCATTTCAATGGCTTGGGGAATGAGTGGTGCAAACTGTTTGCCCGATAGGTGTTGCCACTGCTGTGCAATCTCTTTTTCGTTGCAATTTTGAATTTCGAAGCTCTTGGTATCTACCAGCGTAAAGTTACAAGGGGTGTTGTAAAAATAGAGTGTAATGCGCTCATGGGTAGCGTCGGGTATGGGTTCCGTTATTACAGGCTGTGGTTTAGGTTGCGGCTTAGGTGCGGCTAAAGGGATAATGGTGTCGAAGGGTAGAGGGTCGGCAGTGGTAGGTATCTCCGGGTTTTTAAGAAGTGGAGTAGGGGGTTCTGGGCGCGACTCCGGCTTTTGAGGCTTCATGGCATTGAACTGTTCCCACTCTTGGGCCATAAACTCGGCATACGCTCTGTTTGCTTCACTACAGTAATTGTTGTACTCTTCGGTCTGTTCTTGGCGGTATTTCTCATATTCGGCCTTGACCGATTCCAGATTTTGACTTTCTGTTGGAAGTGTTAATAATAGAAGAAGAGCGATGAATAAAAGATGCTTTTTCATGCTATTTTGTGTTTAGAAGGTTTTTAAAATGTTATTTTACCGACCAATAAATAGAGTTCATAAAGTAAGAGTAGTTATTTATTAGTCTTTATTTAATAAATGGCATTTAATTTGAATTAAAGATTGTAATAGAAATAGGCCCGATTTTCTCGGAAATATCTCTATTGGGGAGTGTCTGGATTCTTTGTATCTGTTTAGGTTTATAACAAAAGAGATGTTTTAATATCTGATAGTAGACCTACTCTTGGGTACTTGAATATAAGAATGTGTTGTTGTGTTGCGCCATTAGTGAGTACAATTTATCGAAATAGGACGAGTGGAGTTGTTGTTTTGGATTAAAGAAACTCTAAAAGCATAGGCTCTTACAAGGTGGGTGAAAAGAGCGTTTATGGTATGATCCACTTAAGGTTTTTGATGTGCTATTTCTCAGTTTATATGGTCGACCGTATTTTGCGCTATTGACATTAAGAGGTTTTGGCTGCTAGAATACGTTCCAGCTGCTCTGCTGTAACATTGATGTCGATAGTGTCGTCCATAGCGATGGAGATGGTTCCGGTCTCCTCCGATACCACAATGGCGAGTGCATCAGTACGTTCCGTGATGCCTAAAGCCGAGCGGTGACGTAGCCCTAAGTGTCGAGGGATGTCGGGGTTTTGAGATACGGGAAGGATAGATCCTGCCGAGGTGATGCGCTCATCGGAAATAATCATGGCGCCATCGTGTAGGGGACTATTCTTAAAGAAGATGTTTTCAATGAGGCGTGTATTGATGTCGGCGTCTATAACATCGCCCGATTCTATATACTCTCTTAAGTTAGAGTTGCGAGCAATGACAATGAGTGCTCCTGTTTTTGTACGTGCCATGTTACGGCATGCTAAGACCACCTTCATGATGGGGAAGGTATTCTCTTTGTTCTTTCCGTTTGGCGACTTAAAGAAGTGCTGTATTTTTTTAAAGAAGGTCCAGTTTTGCCGCGAGCCAATGCGTGAGAAGAAACGCCTGATTTCGTTCTGGAAAATCACTATTAAAGCGATGGCTCCAACGCTGATTACACGGTCTAAGATAGCTCCCATGAGCTGCAATTTAAAGACACGGCTAATGAGAAACCAGAAGAGTACAAAGGCCAATAGCCCAACGAAGATGTTGGAGGCTCCGGTACCTTTCATAAGTTTATAGGTTTCGTAGAGAACAAATGCAACGAGTATGATGTCGATAATATCTTTTATGCCCATGGTTTTTAAAGGGTTTTAGGTTGATTATGGAATGTAGCATTAAAGAGTTTGTTGGCTTGCGCAGCCGCCTTAACATCGTGTAGATCGGAAGAGCACACGTCTGAACTCCAGTCACATTCAGAAATCTCG
>CAMTOX010000157.1 GCA_947074225.1 uncultured bacterium | reverse complement strand
GCAGAATGCTATTAGCACCCTTTTGGTGGTGATCCCTATAGCGCTGTTGCTAATTTTACTGCTTCTATTTGTAGTGTTTAAGAACATTACCTATACGTTGGTGGTATTCTCTACTATTCCGTTTTCGCTTATCGGTGGTATTTTAGCATTGTGGGTACGTGGTTTACCATTTAGCATCTCGGCAGGAGTAGGCTTTATTGCGCTGTTTGGTGTGGCTGTACTGAATGGTATCTTAATGTTGAACCATTTTGTTGCCCTCCGTAATGAGCATCCTCATAGACTCACCATTCATAAAGTAATAGCGCATGGCACGCCTCATACCCTCCGCCCGGTATTCTTAACCGGCTTAGTGGCCTCGACTGGTTTTGTACCAATGGCCATAGCTACCAGTGCTGGAGCCGAGGTGCAACGCCCATTGGCAACCGTGGTGATTGGTGGTTTGTTGGTAGGTACGGTATTAACCTTGATATTAATACCCATTTTATACGATTTGGTGAACAGCGTTCCTATGGCAATGCGCAGAATGAAAGTGCGCCGCAACAACAAAATTGTAGCGATGTTGCTACTATTGGGCTGTGCATCGCCACTATTTAGTCAACAAACAGTTACTTTAGAGCAAGCCATAGAGATGAGTTTAGATAAGAGCTTACGCCTGAAGTCGTCGGAACTGGCCATAGAGCAAACCAAGGCAATGCGTGGCGAGTCGTGGGAGTTTGGTCCTACCACAGCAACTTATTCGCAAGGTCAACTAAATGGTCCATTCCATCGGGATTACGAGATTACTGTGGAGCAATCGTTTGGCAATTTACTCTCTCCGTTCTATAAGAATGCTTTACTAAAACAGGTTTCTCATAGCAAAACATTGGAACGCGACATGCTGGAACGCGAAATAGTGGGCGATGTAAAGAGTGCTTGGAACTACTACCTCTATGCCAAGAGCCAGTTGAGTCTCTTTGAGAAACAGGTAGATATGGCCAAACAGTTGCAACAAGTGGCCGAGTCGCGTTACCGTGCAGGCGAGATAAGCCAGGTGGAGATGATGACGGCTAAGAGTTTGGCTGCCAGCATGAGCAATCAATATCTGGATGCTATACAGGTGATGCAAATAGCATCGAAACGGTTAAACCGAGTTTGCTACTCGCCAACCGATATTATTCCTGCCGATAGTGCATTATCGTTAATTACTTTGGTTGGGACAAAAGATAACGTGGGCGATTTACAGAAGGCCTATTTTCACAGTGTAGTGGCCCAAAGCAAGGCGAGCGAGAAGATAGAGAAGAGCCGTTTCTTCCCCGAAATATCGGCGGGATATCAGAACCAGAAAATAAATCCCGACTTTAATTTACAGGCGTGGAATATTGGTGTGGCCTTCCCGATACTTTGCACCAGCCAAGCCAGCCGGATAAAACAGGCGCGCATAGCAACCAACATGGCGCAGCAAGATGCCGACGAGGCACTGCTTCAGTTAGAGAATCGGATAAAGGAGATTGAACTCACCTTAGAGAGCTATGCTTTCCGCATGGATTATTACCTGAACACCTCTCTACCCGAGGGGCGCGAATTGGCCAGAGTATCGATGGTGCAGATGATGCAACAGATGATTGGGCTAACAGAGTATATACAAAATATGAATCTCTATATTGATATCGAGAAGAACTATTTAGAGACACTATTATCCTACAATCAGCTCCTACTGGAGTATGAGTACTACATGGGGAATCCTAAAAACTAACATTAAAAAGAAACCGTTATAGAAGCAATAAAATCATGAAAAGAGTTATTTTACCATTCATAGTAGCCTGCATCCTCATAGGGTGTAAAGAGCAGAAACAGAACAACAACAGTAGCGTTACGACCGAAACAGTAACCGAAGTCGTTGTAACAGAGCAAGCAGTAGAAACGGATCCCAAAGTCGATAGCTACAGTGGCGCTACAGGTTACGTTAAAACTATTTCGCTAACAGGTATCATTGTGCTTCCACCCGAGAAGCGTGTTATGGTTTCGCTCTCCATGGGTGGCATTGTGCGCTCTACCCATTTGGTACCAGGTGCATTAGTGCAAAAAGGGAGTGTGATACTTACCTTGGAGAATCCGGAGTTTATAGAGCTGCAACAGTTTTATAAAGAGAGCGAGGCAAAGTGCCGCACCATGGAGCTGGAGTATAAACGCCAGACTCAACTGATGGCCGAAGGAGCTACCACCGAGAAGAAACTGGAGGAGAGCAAAAGTGAGTATATTGCCATCAAGAGCCAATTTGAAGCTGCTAAAAGTAAGTTAGAACTGCTGGGTGTAACTCCCGAAACGCTCAACAAGGAGGGATTGGTTACCTACTTGAGTGTAAAAGCACCAATTACAGGCTATGTGGCCAATGTAGATGTAAACCCTGGTAAGTATGTAGAGGCCGGTAGCGCCATGTGCGAAATAATCGATAAGTCGGCAGTGATGTTGCGTTTAACAGCTTACGAGAAGGATTTAGCCGATATAGCCGTAGGCAATAAACTAACATTCGAGGTGAATGGCGTGTCGGATCAACAATATTTAGGTGAGATTGTTTCAATAGGTCAAAACATTAACGAACAGAATCGTTCAATCGAGGTTTACGCTGCCATAAAGAGTAAAGAGTCGTTGTTCCGCCCAGGAATGTATGTAACCGCTAATATTGATTTTAAAAGCAAAGAGAAATAAAAGGAGATGCTTTGTTTTTCGTTAGTGAACCTCTTATAATTAACGAATAATAGGTATCTTTGCCATCTATGTTCATGTTTTCAGAGAAACGTTATAATCGGTTTATCTTTATAGTGTCGGCACTGGTATCGGTGTTGATACACTTTCCCGATATCCTTACGGTAGCTACCGAAGGGGGTTCAGAATCGTCGACAATGGTTCATGCTACCTTGGAGGTTCTGTCGGAAATACTCTTTAGTTTCGTAGCGCTATTATTGATGTTTGCTTGCAACATCTACCTATTTAAACTGAATAACCACTTGGTACGTTTCACTGCTATACGGGTATTGCTGTCGTTTCTGATAACTTGGGTCATAAGTGCTATACTGGGCAAGATATTTGTATTTTTCCACCATTCCATCGGTATTCCGGCCATCGATTCTACGTTGCATCACTATTATCACCCGGTGCGCGATATGTTGTTGGCTGCAGTAATCACCACGATTTGCTATTTCTTACACTTATTAATGCAACAAGAGAAGCTACAAGAGGAGAACCGCAAGTTGCGGATGGAGAATGTAGAGAATAAGTACGAGAGTTTGAAGAACCAGTTGAATCCGCACATGTTCTTTAATTCGCTCAATACACTACAGGCCTTGGTGCGTGAAGATCCCGATAAGGCACAGCACTATATTAACGAACTCTCTAAGGTGTTGCGCTATACATTGCAGCAGAGCGACCAGCAGTGTGCCTCACTATCGTCGGAAATTGCATTGGCAAAAGCCTACATTTATTTGCTGGAGGTGAGGTATGAAGATAATATTACCTTTCATATCGACATTGACGATACCTATTTAGAGTATCAGTTACCGCCAATATCTATTCAACATTTGATAGAGAATGCAGTAAAACATAATGAGATAAGCTCGCGCAACCAACTGGAGGTAACAATTGAGACTCGACCCGATGGCTGCTTGCATGTTTTTAATACCATACATGCACGCCGCGCTCCTTTGAGTAGTAGCGGCATAGGACTGGAGAATCTCTCTAAACGTTATAAACTATTGTTTCATGAGGAGATAGAGATAAGTAAGACTAATAATCTCTTTACTGTTAAATTACCCCTTATAAAACGCGTAAGCTAAAAGTAATTATGAAAGTATTGATTATAGAGGACGAGAAAGCCGCCGTGCGTAACCTAACACTGCTCTTGCAACAAGTAGCCCCCGACTTCGAGGTGATAGGTGCCCTCGACTCTGTGGCCGACTCTTTAGATTGGTTCCGCAACAACAGCTGCCCAGACTTGATATTTAGCGATATTCACCTGGGCGATGGTTCTGTGTTTGAGCTGTACGACCTGTATCAACCCTCCTGCCCTATTATTTTCACTACTGCTTACGACGAATATGCTATCAAGGCCTTCAAGGTAAACAGTATTGACTACCTGCTGAAACCTATTTCGACTTCCGACTTTAAAGATGCGATAGATAAGTTTCGGAAACTATCGGGCAAAGGCGATGAGCAACACTATTTGTTGAATCATATTAAATCATTATTCCATGAACAGCATAAAACTACTCACTTCTTAGTACCAATAAAAGGTGATAAACTCTACCCACTATCGACCAACTCTATTCAATACTTCTTTATAGAAGAGGGAGTGGTAAAAGCAAAAGATAAAGAGAATGCCTGCTATGTGATACCACAAACATTGGACGAGATTTACCAAGCTATAGACCAGAGAAACTTTTATAGAGCCAACCGTCAGTATATCATCACCCGTGAGGCAATAGATCATATCAACCTCTGGTTTAATGGGCAGTTGCACGTTAAGCTAAAAGGAGAAAATGAGACTGTAGTAATAAGTCGGAAGCGGGTTACAGAGTTTAAACAGTGGTTTAGCAATAGGTAATTTAGGAGTTTGCCAATCGTGAAGAAGATAATTGCTGTAGCAACCGAAAAGTAGAAGCTAAAGGGCACTTTAAATACTATTCATTTAAAGAGTAAAAAGCATACATTTGTATTCAAATTCAAAACAATATTCTTAATTAATTATTGACATGGAAAAGAAAATGGATTATAAGATGCAAATGGATATCAAGTATGATTTTCTGGAGAAAATTGATGTACCTGAAATAGTGAGAAATTGTAGTGACAAGTGGTTTAATCAGTCGCTTTGTAATGTAAATGGATCCGTTTTTCGAGTAGGAATCTTTGATGGTGAGTACCATTTGCACAAACATGAAGATGACGATGAGCTATTTTTCGTGATAGATGGTAGTATCGTTTTAGAGACAGAGAGAGGCAACTTCACCTTAGGACAATATGAGGGTGTTTGTGTACCTAAAGGTGTTATGCACAGACCTATAGCAGAAAATAAAGCTGTAGTGCTGATGATTGAGAACTCGGGAATAGATCCAATCGGTAGTAAATAGATCTATATTGCAACGACTGCACGCACCTATTATGCTAAGCGTGAAGATATTCTACAAGCAGGCGTGTACATTGTACGTACATCAGGCGCTGTTGGCAAAATAGCGATAAAATAAGAACTGATATTTCCTATTACAAGAGTCCGACTAACAAGTAATTTTAGTCGGACTCTTTTTATATTGGCTTTAGTC
>CAMTOX010000156.1 GCA_947074225.1 uncultured bacterium | reverse complement strand
TACTAATTGGTAAGGTTTACCGGCTGTACGTATTGTAGTGCTATCAACTCTATTGCCTTGAGCATCGAAAGCCACAGCAGTAATCTCTCCGGGTTGATATACCACATCGTTCCACATGAAGCGATAACGGCTCATGAGTGAATCATTGCTCTTAACACGTTTACCAACACTATTACCATTGACAAAAAGTTCTATTTCCGGATAGTTGCTATATACAAATACTGGTGTTACCTCTCCTTCACGACCTTCCCAATTCCAATGGGGCAGCATATGAAGTGTGTTTTCGTTCTTATTCCATAAACTACGATATAGGTAATAACGATCTTTTGGTAATGATGCCAAGTCTATTATTCCGAATAGGGAGCTATGGTTTGGCCAAGCGTCGGTATCGTAAGGAGATGGCTCACCTAAGTAGTCAAAACCGGTCCATACAAACTGCCCAATAGTCCATTCATGGTCATCGGCCAAAGCAAAATCCTCATCTGGAATATTACTCCACCAACAATGCTCAACATCATAGCTCGACGATTGGTTATCGTCGTACAAGGCATTTGCTTTCGGTGCTGCAGGAAATTTATATACACCACGAGAACTTACTGTAGAGGCAGTTTCCGAGCCTAACACTAAACGTTGTGGTAAATTATCGTAGGCCTCTTGATATCTAAATGTACGATAGTTTAAACCTACCACTTCCACCACCGATGCAAAGCCATTCTCAAGCACGCAACTCACTTGGTCCATACCACAGGTTACCGGGCGGGTAGGGTCTTCACGTTTGCATATATCTTGTAAAAACTTAGCTACTTTATACCCTTCAGGGCTACATTGAGTAGGTACCTCATTGCCTATACTCCACATGACAACACTTGGGCTATTACGGTATTGATGCAACATATTCACCATATCCTTCTCGGCCCACTCATCAAAGAAGCGATGGTAGCCGTTGGCACATTTTGCCACATCCCACTCATCAAATGGCTCTACCATCATCATGAAACCCATCTCATCACATAAACGCACTAACTCTGGAGCTGGCATATTATGCGAGGTTCTAATAGCATCGGCTCCCATATCGCGAAGCAAAGTAAGTTGATGACGCAATGCCGATTCATTAATAGCGGCTCCTAACGGACCTAAATCGTGATGATTGCATACACCCTGGAACTTACGCAATTTACCATTTAAATAAAAGCCCTTATCGGGAATAATCATCACTTCACGAATACCAAATGGAGTGGTATAATTATCTACTAACTCACCATCGGCATAAATCTTGGATTGTGCCGAATAAAGGTATGGAGATTCGGGCGACCATAACTGTGGATGATCGACCGTGAAATTTTGTTCTATCGGTAAGTTATGTTTAATTTGATAGGTATTATCCAACGAGGCTACAACGTTATTTTCGGCATCGAGAATCTCTGTGAGAACACGAATTTGTTTACCAATAGCATGAGTTAATTTTGTTTGCAAACGCACAGTGCTAAAGGTCTCCGATACATATGGTGTTGTAATTTGAGTACCCCACACCGGCACAGAGGTGCGGTTTGTTACTAATAGATGAACATTGCGATAAAGACCTGCACCAGGATACCAACGCGAAGATTCTGGTTGATTTTCTAAACGTACTGCAAGAAGGTTGTTCTTTCCATCGCTATTTAAAGCATCTGTAACATCGCAATAGAAGCTGGCGTAGCCATAAGGCCAAAAACAAACCTCTTTACCATTTACATAAACTTTAGCTTCGCTCATGGCACCATCAAAAATGAGTTGCACACGTTGTGTGCTATCGTTAAAATTTGCCACATCAAAG
Organism: uncultured bacterium; assembly: GCA_947074225.1. Classification (GTDB taxonomy): domain Bacteria; phylum Bacteroidota; class Bacteroidia; order Bacteroidales; family Paludibacteraceae; genus CAMTOX01. Next base: position 3,494 of record CAMTOX010000156.1, on the reverse strand, counting down.
TTGTTACGATACCAACCTATTCCCATATATGGCAAGCCACCGGTACGTCCGGTTTTGGCTGTTGCTGTGGTTTCAAAATTTTGGGTCACTGCCACCACCTGAAGGTCGTGTTCACGATCAAAAGGCCCATAAATGGCCCAATCGTGGGGTACTGTAACTGTTTCCCAACGGCTGTCGTTAAAATCGTTTTGAGTGGCTTGCGGAAAATCGCCTTTAGAGAATCTCCAACCTTTCTCTAACAGTTGTTCATGGCGTTGTGCACTCAGAAAACAACAAGATAAAGTGGTTAGAGCAATAATGAGTTTATATTTCATATGAAAAAAAGTAGTAAAAAGTTTATTTAAATAGTTCTACTAAAACATCCATTGGCTTACCTGCCGAAGTAAAGGCACCCATATTATAAGAGCCCCATCCTAATTCGTTATAAGCTTCAGGCTTCCAACCACCATAAACCTGAGGCTCCCAATAAAACACTCCGGCACAGGCTTCTATATCGCGCGCCTGTGTCATAAAGTCCTTCATCACCTCTTTTGCTAAAGATGGGTTTACTGATTTTGTACCTATTTCGGCAACCATTACTTTGCATTTATGGGTAGAAGCTAAAGATTTTATATGATTAATAGCCAGTGTATTCATCTCTTTCCATCCTTTAGTGTCGTGAGTTTGTGGATAGTGAGAGAGTCCAATCATATCAAACTTACCACCATTCTGTGTAAATTTCTTGTACCACCAGTCATTATCTTCCCATGCATTATCCACATGTACAATAACAATAGCATTAGGGAAAATAGATTTTGCAGCATCATAACCCACGTTAGTCATATCGGCATAGGTTTTCCAGTTATTAAGGTCGCGATTTTCGTCCCATAATTTTCCACTATCCCAAAGCATACCGTTACGTGTTTCATTACCTATTTGAATCCATTCCGGCTCTACTCCATTATTCTTAAGTTCGGTCAATACAGCAATGGTATGAGCTTGAATTGCACTTTTTAATTCGTCAATAGAAAATCCTTCCCAATCTTTTGGCATGGTTTGGGTTGAGGGGTCGGCAAAATAATCACTATAATGGAAGTCAATCATCACGCGTTGATTCAAGTTTTTAGCTCTTACTGACTTTGCCACAACATCTGCTTTATTACTATATCCAGCTATTGGATTTACCCAAACTCTATAGCGAACGGCATTCATACCAATTCCTTTAAGGATTTCAATACAGTCAGTTTCTTTTTCGTTGTTGTTATAAAACTTCACACCATCATCTTCCATCTCTGTCAACCAGCTAATATCTGCTCCTTTAGCAAAAGAACCTTTTTGATTCTCTTCGGGGGTATCAATTTGCTGTTTCTGACACGCTGCAGCACAAAAAAGTGCTATACACAAAGCAAAAAATAATTTTCTTGATTTCATCATAATAATTTTTTAAAATCCACATATGGGAAGGTTAAACTAGAAATAAAATAATTCTCAATTTTCAATAGTGAAAAATGAGTAGAATTAATACAACCAATAAAAATAGTCAATAGCGCATTAATTATAAGTCGTATAGATCTTAACCAAAAGAGCTATACGGAGATAATAATTTACCAAACAAGGGCGCTTCTCTTAACGGAAGTGCCCTTGTTATGGGAATTTATTTTATAAAGAAAACTCTATAGTGTAGAATTATTCTGCAGAAGCTTCTTCACAAACTGTTACATTGCTCAACCAATCAGCAACTGTGATATTCAAAGTAGTTTCAACTCCTAAGATAGAGTTACCAGCTTTGTTGTAGCAATTGTCATCTGCGTTATAATCGGCAGCATAAACAGCTTCGTCATCCCAACTTGCAGTAGGAACAATTTTAAATTCATGACCTTCTTCATCGTTGAAAGAGTGTGTAAATACATCACCTTCTTTAGTCATTTGAACGAAATCCCAACCACTGAAACCACCTACAATGTAAACAGATTCCGAACCTTCTGGAGCAGTAACATTTACAGTATATTCATGGGTAGGAATAGCCACACATGGAGACTTTTGGTTTTTCCAATAAGCTGAAATCATTACAGCAGTTTTGCTGTTATAAGTTAAGTTAGCTTCGCCAGAATAACCAGCTTCGATAGTTACGTCGCCACCTTTAACAGTCCAAGAATCTACGTCGCCAGTTTGGAAATCCCAGCTAAAAGTACCGTCTGATTTCAATTGGATAGGTTTACCTTGTACTACTTCGTTAGTATCAGCAAATTGTACATAATACCAACCTGGATAGTTTTCTGCATCGTAAAGTTCAAATTTAGTTTGCTCTTCTGGGTTTTCAGTCCAACCGTTTGAAGTACCAACCCACATAATGTCGTTACAAACATCACCCTCAAATTTTACAACTACTAAATAGTCGCCATTCTCTGGAGCTTCAGGTTCTGGAACAGACTCTTCTGGAGTTACTACTGGAGGATTGGTTGTACCACCTTCGTTTTTATCACAACCAACAAGTGCTACTGCACAAATACACAATGCACCTAAAAAATACTTTAAGTTCTTCATAATTGATTTGAATTAAGTGAATAAATAATTATTGTTATTTCCTTGAATATCAAGGATGATTAAATACGATATTAATAACCTAGATATTGTTTCAAGTTGCTATTGGCAACAATGTCAGTATTAGGTATTGGATAAACATTAAAACGAGCATCAACAGCACCTGTTTTACCTTCCCATAAATAATCACCAGAAGTGAAACGTCCGAAACGTACTAGATCGGTACGACGACGTCCTTCGCAATAAAACTCACGCTGCCATTCATCTAACAAGAAATCATCATCAATAGTAAATGTCTTAGTATTATTGGCACGGTCGCGTAATGCTTGAATAGCCTCTTGAGCCGACATCCCTTGAGAGGCACCACCTCTGTATACTGCTTCGGCATAAGATAAATAGGCTTCAGAAGCACGGAAGAATGGAATATTGGTATCTGGGAACGATGGGTCCTCTCCTACCATTTGACCATTTGAATAGACGCCAGTCCATTTACAGATAGTCCAACTCATTCCGAATGTAGCACCATTATCTCCACCAACTTTAGGAAGTTTCTTCAAAATTTCCGACAAATCACAATCAAATGTTGCCACTCCGGTACCATTATTACAACTGCTTTGTGCAAGCATACAACGGTCGTCGCCAGCTAAAATAGGCATAGCATACTCATCGGCAAAGTCATAACCTGCTGCTTGAGCTGTAGCTTTAATACCCAAAGCTTCCGATTCAGTAAACCAAGGACCTATAAATAGGCTTGGGCTACTACGGAAACAACTCCATGAGTCATCACTTCCATTAGGCATATTACCAGCATCGCGAGTAGCATTAACGAGGAAGCGTGAACCTCCCCAACTCTCTGTACGTACACCTTGATAAATAGACAAAATGAATTCACTTGTTGCCGATGCATTACCTAAAAGGTGGTTGTCGCCCATAAACATCTCATTGTATTTAGGAGACAATTTATAGTTTGAACT
>CAMTOX010000155.1 GCA_947074225.1 uncultured bacterium | reverse complement strand
GCATGCGATGTGCAGACGTTGCCTTTCTTTGAGAATTTTGATAGTTATCAAGATGGAGATTTTCCAGATTGCTGGCATAATATCAAATCATCTACAAATCTAACCAATGTTTATGCTTATGCCACTTATGCACATAGTGCTCCAAATTCTTTATACATAAGATCAACAACCGGTGCTTACTCTATTCTTTCTGCTCCAGAATTGGACATTGATTCAATTCAAAAAGTAGGTTTGAATTTCTGGACAAGAATGGGTTATACTTATTATACGTTAGAAGTAGGTATTATGACCGATTATACAGATGCTTCAACATTTGAACCGTTATACAATATTATTCCAAAGGCAACAGTTCCGGAAGAACATACTTTCTATTTTACTAACTATAAAGGAAATGGTAAATTTATAGCTTTCAGAGCTACAAATTCTTCTTTGTGTAATATAGATGATGTTAGAATTTTTGAAATAGGCGACTGCGTAACTCCTACTGTTTTAGAATCAGAAGTGACTTCGACTACCGCTTTATTAAGATGGCAGAAAATTGGTGACACTAATTCTTATCGTGTTAAGGTTGCTGCTAAAGCTTTAGCAAATCCAGAAACAGCTGTAGGAAGTGTTTATGATGGTACTGTAAATGCAGATTCACTTTTACTTCAAGGATTACAAGGAAGCAGTATCTATTATTTCTATATTAAAGCCATTTGCGATGATGTATCCGATTGGAGAGAGATAACTTTTAGTACTGCTTGTGGAAGTATTACAGCGTTACCATTCTTTGAGGATTTTGAAGACTATGGTGCCGGAGCAAATTCTGCAACAAATTATTATGCTTTTCCTCCTTGTTGGACAAGAGCAGAGCAAAACTCTACAGCTCCATATATTTATTCTTCTACATCTTATAATAGTAGTAAAAGAAAGATTGTGAATGGAGCATTATACCTTACAGCATCTAAAACAGCAAGAACTATGGCTGTATTGCCAGAACTGAATGTTCCTGGAGTAAATATTCAAGATGTGAAAATATCTGGTTCTATGTATACTACAACAATTACAAATGCAGTGAGTATAGGTGTAGTAAATAGCCCTACAGATACAGCAAGTTTTGTGGAAATAGGGAAATTCCTTCTACCAAAAGCAAGTGTACATACACCATTTGAATTTACCTTCGAGAATTATACCGGTACAGGAAAATATATTGCTATACGTTCAAGGGTGCAAGGAACCAATACATCAAACACTATCTATATAGACGATATTTATATTGAACTTAATAATCAGTGTTCTTCTCCTTCTAATCTTCATGCTATAGTGGCTTCAGAGAATAGCATAACCATCTCTTTTGATGAGACTGGTAGTGCCACACAGTGGAAGCTTTATTATGGAGTAGAAGGTTTTGATCCTTATGCTGCCAATGCCAATGTGATAGATCTTACTTCTACAACTCATACCATTACGGGTTTATCGCCTGAAACAACTTATGAGTTTTATGTACGTGCTAACTGTGGTAGTACAGATGGTTTAAGTAATATGAATCAATATCCATTAGTAGCATTAACTTCTGGTGTTCCAACCTATTTACCTTTAATAACAGGATTTGAGGAAGATACAGATAATGCTAAATGGTTGATTGATAATGGTGAGTGTATAAATCAATGGATCTTTGGTAGTGCCGACAAACGTTCGGGCGAGAAAGCCATGTATATCTCTAATAATGGAGTAGATTATCAATATACTAATACTAATGGTACTTCTTATATTTATGCTTCTCGGTTAATTCATTTAGAGGTTGGAGAGGTTACTATTACATATGATTATAAAGGTAAAGGTAGAAACAATTATGATTTCATGGAAGTTTACCTTGTTCCTGCTTCAACTAAACTACCAGAAGCTGGTCAATATGTTTATTCCAACTATTATCAATCTAACTCAACTACTCTTCCAGAAGAATATATTGTAGTTGCTAAACAATTAATTACTGATACTACATGGACCTTAGTAGAAAAGAGTGTTCTTATAGACAACCCGGGCAATTATAATTTAGTGTTCTATTGGCAAAATTATGCTACAACGAGTAATTATAACAAACCGGCTATAGTAGACAATCTTAGAGTAAATCAAATCTCTTGCGGAACTCCAGGTAAAGTTAATGCAGATTATCGAGCTACTACAGCTAATCTTTCATGGACTAGTTATAATGGAGCAACTCAATGGCGCATACGTCTTTCTGAAACTGCTTTGAGTTCAGAGGATCTTATTTATGGAACAGGAAATGGAATAGATACTTTAGTAAATACAAATCCTTTGTACCTTAGTGCACTATCTCCAGAAACAACCTATTATACATATATTCAATCTATTTGTGCTGTTGGCGATAGTAGTGATTGGGCTACATATGTATTTACTACAGAATGTGAAGCTATATCTCAATTTCCATATAGAGAAAATTTTGATTCATACAGTGGATCTCAAAATGTTTCTTGCTGGACTAAAGTAATTAAACCTACAGCTTCATCTTCATTGCCATATACCTCTACATCATATAATCATACTGAAGGTGGTACAACTTGTTATTATTTCTATACTACTTCAGCACAAGAGATCTTGGTTGCTACACAACGTATTGATGTTGAAAGTGTTAATGAGTTAGAGATAGAGTTTTATGGTAAACATTCTAAAGAAGCTCATCGTTTAATTATAGGGGCAATGAGTAATATAGAAGATGCTTCTACTTTTGTTCCAGTCGATACAGCTGTGATTACTAAAGAGAATGAAGGAAAATGGACTAAGTTTGTTGTTAATTTTGCAAATTATCAAGGAAATGGTCAATTTATAGCATTCCGTGCACAAAACACTATGACTAACTATTTCTATTTAGATGATATAGTAATACGTAAACATAGATCATGTGCGATGCCTCAAGATGTGATTGTAGATAGAATAGATACTACATCGGCTAGGTTGAATTGGACTGGAAGTGTTGGTGCTCTTTATAATATCAAAATAAGCACCTCACCTATTTATCCGGATACAGATAATGCCAATGTGCTTTTTGTAGAAGGTATTCAAGATCCATTCTATAGCTTTTCAGGATTAACCTCAGGCACTAAATATTATTGTTATGTTCAAGCAGATTGCGATAATAATTCTTTAAGTAACTGGTCTGATGAGGTTGTCTTCTCTACCAATTGCGATGTAGTGGAAACATTACCCTATGAAATAGGCTTTGGTGGTGGAGCTACAGGAGTGGGTAGTTTCCCTGATTGTTGGAACTATGTGGTTGAAAAAGCCAATGTATTGCAAGACCCTACAAGTTCATATATTTATGAACCTTATTGCATAACCAGTGTATATTCAGGAGGAGATCAGACATCATTAAAAATGTATGCTTATTATAAAGCTGCATCAGGAACTACAACACCTAAGCAATCTTCTAAAGTTTATTGTATTGCTCCACAAATGCAATCTTCAATTGATACTTTACAGTTATCATTTAGTTATTATTTTAATAGTACAGGGGTTTCAGCAAAAATAGGAGTTGTGGATAATATGTCAGATATGTCGACATTTACACCAGTATATACTTTAAAATCAACCAATACTTCATGGAACAATACAACTATAACAATGGATTCTTATGAAGGAGAAGGTAAACATATCGCCTTTATGATAGATGGTGGTGATACAACGAAGATCTTTAGTTTCTACCTCGATAATTTGAAAATAGATACTATTCGTTCTTGTGAGGCTCCAATTAATCTTAATGCCGATAGTATTACCGATACATCTGCTTATCTTACTTGGGAAGCTGCAGTATTAACAGATACTATATGGCATTTGCAGGTTTCTCCAACTTCATTGTATTATACAAGTTATGTAGATACGTTGACAGATTTTGTTCTTGATACCATAATTAATGCGAAATCGTTTACCATAACCAGATTACAACAACGTACCAACTATGCTTTCTATGTTCGACCAATGTGTAGTGATTCTACGTTTGGACTTCGTAATACTCGTCCATATGATTTCAGAACCGGATGTGGTTTACAATCTGTACCATTGTTCGATAACTTTGATACATATGGTACCGGTTCATTAAAGAAACCGGAATGTGATATCTACCCAAGTGGTAACTACTCTTCTTATCCATATATAACCAGTTCTTATGTGGAAGGAGATAATAATGTAGGTTGTTACTATTTTGGTAGCTCTTCAACATTATCTACTATTGGTGCTATGCCAGAATTTGATATTGATTCTGTATCTAAATTGAAAATGTATTTTAGAATATATAACTATTCAACTTACTATAGAGGAGATATCCATATTGGAGTTATGGAAGACCCAACAGTTCGTACTTCTTTTGATTCTATTACAGTTTTGATGCCTGATGCCATCCAAAAGTGGCAAACAGTATCAGCTTCTTTCAGCTCATATCAGGGTAATGGAAAACATATTGCTTTCAGATCAGATAATATTGCTCTGAATAAATCGAACTATGTGTATATGGACAATCTTTATGTTACTACACATGATGATTTCTCATATATTATGGAGATTGCTATCGATAGCGTTAGAGCCACTCAGGCTTTAATAAGTTGGGAAGCATTAGATGGACAAACATCATGGGAAATTGTATATGGTCTGAAAGGATTTGATCCATATCAGGCAACTCCAACTGTGGTAAACACAAATCCTGCATGGATTAGCGGATTAACACCTAATACTATTTATGAGGTCTATGTGAGAGGACGTGGCGATAATGATTATGTGAATACACAATGGTTCGCTTCTCAGTTCTTTGCGTCAGAGCAAACTCCAAATACGGTTCCATATACCCATACTTTTGCCGATGAAACTGAGAATAGTCAATGGATGCTTTATCCAAATATAAATACAGATGATAATAATAATTGGGTTATTGGAAGTGCTGTAAATTATATAGATAATAAATCATTGTATATTTCTAATACTAATGGTTTAACTCATACTTATGACGATACAGAAGGAACATTGAATTATGCTTATCGTACTTTCGATTTAGAAATGGGTAAATATGATGTGAACTTTAAATGGTTAAACGAAGGCGATACTAAATACGACCATATTGTAGTTGTAATGGCACCTGCCGATATACAAATTCAATCTGGAACTGCTTATCATGCATTTAGCACAGTAAATACTGATTTAGTATATAACTTCCCAGATAATTGGATTAAAATAAGTGAACAATTACATGATCAGTCTACCTGGCAAAACTTTAAAGGAACTGCCGATGTTGCTGAAAGTGGTTTATATAATTTAATATTCTTGTGGAGAACTAATGGTGGACAACCATGTGGTAAACC
>CAMTOX010000154.1 GCA_947074225.1 uncultured bacterium | reverse complement strand
TTCTCATATTTATAAAACTAGTATAAAGAATATTCTTTATTATCAGCTTACAAAATTAAATTTTATTAAGGGATTTAGCATAAAATCTCAATTAGGCAGCAATTCAACTTTATTAAATGCAAGTAAAGCTACTAATATTAGTTATAAGTTAATAGGTGATACTTTATCAGATACTAAAATCAATTCAATAAATAACTATAATGGAGAATCTAAAATAATTGATAGAATTAATTCCATTAAGAGTAGTGGCCTAAGTTTTCAATTTGAAAAGGCTGATAATGAAACTTTTTATGAGAATCTAACTATGATTGATAGTGACCTCTTAGAAATCATTTCATTTCTTTTATTAGAACAGTTTACAAGTGAAAACAATCACATTCATCATTTAATTAATAAAATTGCAGAATATAATCCTTTAAATTATAAAACAAAAAATCCATTACGTTTTTATGAATATAAAATAAAGCATTTACTTGTTTCTGCAGCATTAGGAATGGTTCCTTCTAAAGCATGGAATGGTAAATTTGATGCAAATGGAGGATATCTGGTTGTAAAAAAGAATGGAGATATTTTATGTTATCATTTTTATGATCGTAATAGGTTTGAAGATTATTTATTCTACAATGCTTATTTGGAACGCGGTAGTACATCTAGACATGAATATGCACAAATAATGAAAGGTGAGGACGGAACGTTGTATTTTAAATTAAATCTACAGATTAGATTAAAGTAAGATCGTAGACAGAATTAAACATTAAATAATTAATCCCCATAGTTAGGTTATAAGAGGTAGCTTAACTATGGGGATTATCTTTGCAACTATTGGAAAAGAGATGAAAGGAGTAGGAAAAGGAGAAATGGTAGAAGAGGTTGAATTACTTTTGCGGTGCTATGAGCGCATAGCAAGTGTTCTTTGACCTATTATACAAAAAAGAGTTTCCTGAATCTATGTGGATGGAGTCAGAAAAAAAACATTGAAGTGCATGTTTGCAACTTCAATGTTTTTATTAGGATTATTCCGTAGGTTCTTTTGTTGAGAACGCGTGGAATTAGTATTTAAAACTACTACCACCCAAGAACTCGCGAAGGAGTGAGGTTGGAGGTATCTCATTGTCGTGAATAGGTATGAAATATTTGAGGAATTTGAGCATGCGGTGTGCTTCGGTATACTCTTCACAAAACTGTGGTACGTCGGCAAGGATAGGTTCAGCATGTTTGCGGAGCACAGCCAGTTCAAATAGCAGTGCAGAGTTGAACATAACATCGGCACACTCTTGATATGGGAATATCCACTTCTCTTCTCCACGTCGAACACTTGGCCATCGGCCTATGGTGTCGCGTGCAGTATAGTTACGGAACTTATAGTCTCGCACAATACGACGAAGAAGACGCGTGTCGGTGGTAGAGATCCAGTTATGATTATCGAGCGAGATTGTAGTGAGTGTAGATACATAAACTTTGAACATTGCCTCGGCCGGTATCGCTGTTGTGAGGCTAGGGTTTAATGCATGAATACCCTCAATGAGCAACACATTGCCCTCTTTGAGTTGAATTTTCTCGCCATGATATTCGCGCACTCCCTTTTCGAAGTTATAGAAAGGAATTTCTACCTCTTCACCATTGAGTAGTGCAGCTAATTGGTCGTTAAAGAGTTTAAGATCTAAAGCATTTAATGCTTCGAAATCCCATTCACCATTCTCGTCGAGTGGTGTATCTACTCTATTGACGAAGTAGTTATCCATAGAGAGCACTATGGGCTTAATACCTGCTACAATGAGCTGAATGGATAGACGTTTAGAGAAGGTTGTTTTACCTGAAGATGAGGGTCCGGAAATCATTACAAAACGACTTTGTGGTTGACGCTGTCTGATCATATCGGCAATTTGTGCAATCTTCTTTTCGTGAAGTGCCTCTGAAACTTTTATCAAGTTGTAGACGTTGCTTTCGCGGCTAATTTTATTGAAATCGCCAACATTACTCAACTCCATAAGGTTATTCCAACGCACAAACTCATTGAATATTTCGAACATTTTAGGTTGATCTTCAAACTGTGCTAGTTGTCCTGGTTCACGACGGTCTGGAACTTGAAGCAAGATACCCTTATCGTACGAAGTTAGATTAAAAAGCGATACACAACCTGTTGAAGGTACTAAAACACCATTGTAGTAGTCGATAAAATCGCCAATGCGGAAGAATCGTGAATATGAGATTCCTAATGTTTCAAGTAGAATTACCTTATCCATTTGATGGCGTTGGCGGAACATCTCTATAACGGTAGATGTTTGTTTCTCCTCTGATATGATAGGTAGGTTGTCATCTATAATCTCTTGCATGCGTTTTTGTAAACGTTCAATGAGTTGCGGTTCTACTTGATTATCGCGGTTATCGATACAACAGTAGTATCCCTTGCATATGGGGTGCTCTATACGCAAAGTCGCCTCGGGCATGATATCGTGAAGTGCTTTTGCCATAACCATGCTAATAGAGCGCAGATAGACCCTCATACCTGAAGGAGATGAGGCATCTATAAACTCAATATCTTTAGGTTTATAGAGGTGGAAATTTAGATCTTCCACTTTATAGTTAACTCTGGCTGCTACTACCGGATATTTAAGTTTAATATCCATGTTTTGATAGATCTCTTTCAAAGAGATGCCTAAAGGGAACTCTTTGAATTGATTATTGTTCTTGCAGAAGATGGTTATAGTACTTTGCATAAGTAAAAAATAGATGTAAAAATAAGATTATAGGGAGGTAAAAAGTAATAATAGTCCCGATAAAATTTATAATTTGACAAAATCAGGTCAAAAATAGACAAAATCAGTGGAGAAGTGAAATAATTTTTGATTAAATTTGCACTCGTAATCAAATCAATAACGAAAGATGAAATTTGGATTTCTTGAAATCCTAACATTAATAGGCTCTGTAGGTCTATTTATGTATGGAATGAAGTTGATGAGTGAAGGCTTGCAGAAAGCAGCCGGCAACAGGCTTCGCAATGTGTTGGCAATGATGACCAACAATCGTTTTTTAGGAGCCTTAACCGGTATCTTGATCACTGCATTAATTCAGAGCTCTTCGGCAACCACAGTCATGATTGTGAGTTTTGTAAATGCCGGACTTATCTCTTTAGGCCAGTCAATGGCAGTCATTATGGGTGCCAATGTAGGTACTACTGCTACCGCTTGGATAATTTCGCTCTTTGGTTTTAAAGTAAATATAGCAGCCTTTGCTATTCCAATAATGGCATTTGCTGTTCCAATGCTTTTTGTAAAGAAAGATGGATGGCGTAACTGGGGTGAATTTTTACTAGGTTTTGCATTCCTTTTCATGGGTTTAGAATTCATGAACAGTGCGGTACCAGATTTTAAATCTAACCCAGAGGTCTTTGGTTTCTTACAGAAATATGCAAACATGGGTTATGTTTCTGTGCTGATATTTGCACTGATTGGTATGATTATTACCGTTATTATTCAATCGTCGAGTGCTACGTTTGCCATTGTTTTGGTTATGTGCAGTAAAGGATGGATAAGTTTTGAGATTGCAGCGGCTTTGGTATTGGGTAGTAATATAGGTACTTGCGTTACGCCATTAATAGCTTCTATATCCGGTAATATATGGGCTAAACGTGCTGCCACAGGACATATGCTCTTTAACTTATTTGGTTCTCTTTGGACGTTAGTGCTCTGCTTTCTATTCATAAAATTGATTGTTTGGATAACCAATGAACTTGCTGGCGACCCATATATGTTGGTGAATTATGTTGACAACACAAGCCAAGAGTTGGTGAATCAGTTGGCCGACAGAACTATAGATACCTCTATACCCGGTAATGGTGAACTCTTGAGTAATTTTGAGAACATGCAGTTTTACGTATCTTTTGGTCTTTCTATGTTCCATACAATCTTTAATCTGATCAATATCGGCATTATGATTTGGTTCACTAAGGGCTATGTTTATTTAGTTACAAAGTTAGTTCCCGGACATGCTGCCGACACCGAAGAGGAATCTCACTTGACCTTTATCTCTACCGGCATGGTATCGACAGCTGAGCTTGCTATATTACAAGCACGTAAAGAGATTGCACTATATGGCCTACGGACACAGCGAATGTTAAGCCAAGTGCGCGACTTATATCACGAACAAGATGAGACCGACTTTGTGAAGAAATTTAGTCGTATACAGAAGTATGAAAATATAAGTGACCGTATGGAGGTTGAAATAGCGACCTATTTAACTAAAGTAGCCGACGGTAGACTTAGTGATATGGGTAAACACCAGATTCATGCCAAACTACGTGTTGTATCTGAGATTGAGAGTATTGCCGATAGTTGTTACAACCTAGCTCGTACCATACAACGTAGAATAGAGAATAGCGAGATGTTTACTGAGGAATTAGATGCTAATGTAGAGTTAATGTTCAACTTAGTAGATAGCTCTATGGAACAGATGCTCGTTGTTTTAGGTGCCGATTCAGTTAGTATTTCAGAGGTTAATAAGACTCAGAATTTGGAGAATGAGATAAATAATTTCCGCAATCAGTTGAAAACACAAAACGTTATAGATGTCAAAGAGGGTAAGTACTCTTATCCAACAAGCGTAATCTATATGGATATAATTGTTGAGTGCGAGAAATTGGGCGATTATATTGTTAATGTGGTAGAGTCAAGTGCCGATGCAAAAATGCACACCTTCCCACATAAGTAAATAAAAAATACCATGTCTAGAACAGAAGAAGAATTTGATAAAGCGGCACAAGAGTGTCGGGCTGTATTTACTAAGAAGTTGAAAGATTATGGTTGTGCATGGCGTATTATGCGCCCACAATCTGTCACCGATCAGATATTTATCAAAGCCAATCGAATACGTAGTCTTGAGATTAAAGGTACACATAAAGTAGAAGAGGGTATTCGTCCTGAATTGATTGGCATTATTAATTATGCCATAATTGGACTTATACAGCTTCAGTTGGGGTATGCCGAGAGCGATGACTTAAGTTATGAAACTGCAGTAGCTCTTTACGATGATTTTATGCATAAAGCCAAATCATTAATGATGGACAAGAACCACGATTATGATGAAGCATGGCGCTCTATGCGTGTAGAGAGTTATACCGACTTGATATTAATGAAGATTTATCGTACTAAACAGATTGAGAATAATGATGGTAAGACATTAATCTCGGAAGGTATTGATGCAAATTATTATGATATGATAAATTATTCTATCTTTGGTTTAATTCAGACAGACCCTTCTTAATAGTAACATTTTTATAATACCAGAAACACAATATCTATGACTTTAGTTCCCCAAACTATGCCTACTAAACGTTTGGCATTACTTTATATTTTACGTATTTGCTTTGGTTTAA
>CAMTOX010000153.1 GCA_947074225.1 uncultured bacterium | reverse complement strand
TCAAAGTCGAACCAAATTCGGATCCTATACCCGACTTTGATTCGACTTTGGTACGGCTTTGTTCCCACTTTGAAAGCAATGCGAATGGAGCGTGGCCTCACTTTTTATTACCTCTTCCGGTGAGCTGCAACCATTGGTTCATTTTTTGTGGAGACCTTCTCAGGCAGTTGCCTACTTTATACCATTGAGTGGTAGGTAATAAAATAGATAATTAATTTTCTTTCCTGTGGCGCAGCTTCGTTAAATAAACCGCGCATGTGGCTATAACAAAACGTTATATATAGAGATAAATCGTTATCTTTGCATTCCTAAATAGAAATGAATTGATGATTAAGACACCTAAAATAGCGATAAAGAATAAAAGAGCAAGTTTCGATTATGAGCTTTCCGACAGTTATACTGCCGGTATTGTTCTTTATGGTACCGAGATAAAATCCATTCGCGAGGGTAAAGCCGGTTTAGTCGATAGCTATTGCTCGTTTGAAGGGGGTGAACTTTGGGTACGCAATATGAACATTGCGGCCTACCGTTTTGGTAGCTTCTACAACCATGATGCAAAGCGCGAACGCAAGCTTCTGCTCAATAAACGTGAGCTACGAAAATTAGATCGCGCCACTAAGGAGACCGGCTATACCATTATTCCTACACTGCTTTATGTAGACGAGAAGGGGTTGGCAAAGCTTGAAATTGCCTTAGCGCGTGGTAAAAAGACGGTAGACAAACGCCACTCTTTACGCGAGAAAGATGATAAGCGCGAGATGGACCGCGCCAAGAAAGTGTAACTTTTAACTCTTAACCTACTATGTCCGACTTCCGTTTGAAAGTTTTTGTTTCGGTGGCTCAACACTTGAGTTTCACCAAGGCATCGCAAGAGCTATTTATTAGTCAGCCTGCCATCTCTAAACATATTCAGGAGTTGGAATCGACCTATCAGACGCGACTCTTTGAGCGGCAGGGTAATAAGATTATTCTTACCGAAGCGGGAAGGATTTTCCTGAAGCATAGCCAAAAGTTATTGAACGATTATGAGCAACTTAGCTATGAGATGCATTTGTTGCATAATAGCTTGAATGGGAAGCTGCGCATAGGTGCCAGTAGTACCATTGCCCACTATGTGCTGCCCATTTTGTTGGCCCAATATAAGGAGAAGTTCCCTTCGGTAGAGCTTTCGTTGCTTACCGGAAATAGTGCCGATATTGAAACGGCATTGCAGGAACAGAATATTGATTTAGGATTGGTAGAGGGTAATAACCGTTTGTTATCACTACGCTATACCCCTTTTATGGACGATGAGTTGGTGGCAGTGGTGTCGGGGCGAAATGAGATTATCCAAAAAGAGGAGCTTACACTTCATGAACTCATTGAGACACCTCTCATTTTGCGCGAGAATGGTTCGGGAACCTTAGAAATTATTAAAACAGCACTCTCTAAGCATGGTTTGAAACTATCGGACATGAATATTCTTTTGCAAATGGATAGTACCGAGGCTATAAAACGTTACATAGAGGTGAGCAATGCCATGGCTATAGTCTCTATAAGTGCTGTAAATAGAGAACTTTTGCAAGACCGATTGCGTGTGGTGGAGCTGCCGGGGCTGGCGCTAAGCAGAGAGTTTGCCTTTGTGCAACGCATGGGAGTGGAGACACCAATAGCTAACTCTTTCTACGATTTTATGATACGTTTACTTACTAAATAAAAGTTTATACTCTGAAAAGCGTTTGTTTTGTAATGCCAATAACTTTTTGTTATTGGCAATTATTTTTTAATGCTTGTGGCATCTTTAAATATGGTCTACTTTTGGCGAGCGAATTGTAAGAACAAAAGTAGTTGACACTTGTTGAGCGTTGGTAAAAGAAATTGTTACTGAATAACGTGTTCTCTATGTTTGTCAAAATCATTAAAACCTAATAGTAAAGATTATTATGTTACAAAATCGACTTTCCAAGTCTTCCAAAGAGGCCATCTTTGTAATCCTCTTAATGTTTATTCCTTTTTTATCGCCTGCCATGTCGCTCTTCTTGGGCTTAATAGTGGCATTTACCATAGGCAATCCTTTTATTCATCACAATAAAGTATTTACCACATTGTTGTTACAAGCATCGGTGGTGGGTTTAGGATTTGGTATGAACTTAAATACTGCCATGGAAGCAGGTAAAACAAGTATTCTTTTCACCTTCTGCTCCATACTTATTACTATGAGTTTAGGACTATTAATAGGTAAATGGTTAAAGGTGCGCAAGGATACTAAGGTATTGGTATCGGGGGGTACAGCCATTTGTGGTGGTAGTGCCATAGCAGCTTTAGGACCGGTTATTGGAGCTAATGAGAAAGATATGACGGTGTCATTAGGGACTATTTTTGTGCTCAACGCTGCGGCGCTCTTCCTATTTCCTGTAGTGGGAAACTGGCTACAAATGACCGATAGCCAATTTGGATATTGGTGCGCCATTGCCATTCACGACACCAGCTCGGTGGTTGGAGCTGCGGCAACACGTAGTGAAGAGGCTTTGCAAATTGCTACAACAGCTAAACTTGTTAGAGCATTGTGGATTATTCCACTCTCACTGGTGGTGGCATTTTTCTATAACAAACAGAATAAAGCAAATGGAACAAAAACTAAAATTAAAATTCCATGGTTTATATTCTTGTTTATTATTGCCATGGTAATCTCTACCTATTTACCACAAGGCGAAGCTTTCTACACCAAAGCAGTAGATATTGCACGTATGGGAATGGTCTATACATTATTCTTAATTGGTACAAGTTTGTCAAAAGATAGTTTGAAAGAGGTGGGTTTCCGGCCTATATTATTAGGCATAATCCTGTGGATTGTTATTTCGGTATTGTCGGCCACCGTTATAAAATGCTTTTAATTAAACGGTTGATAAAATAAAAGGTTTTTTAGGATTCTCCTTTTTAAAAATTCTTGATTTTATAGATTAATTGCTAATTTTGCAGCGTTGTGAAACGGCCTGCCATTTTAGCTCAGTTGGTAGAGCAACGCATTCGTAATGCGTAGGTCTGGGGTTCGACTCCCCAAAATGGCTCTATTATACTTACTGTTATCGGTTCATGAGAAATTTCTTTTCATGAACCGATAACTTTTTTTTGGCTATTAATAAGGTGTATGGTACATATTGTGAATGAGATAGAGGATGAAGAATGGAAAGTTGGTCTCTTTTTTGTTCAATATTTCAGATAGCTCCAAAGAGAGAGTGAAGGCAGAGAATGAAGAGCGAAATAGGTTTATGGTGGGCATAATACTTTTTGGCATTACCATTTAATTTATGCCTCTCTCAACAGCAGTTACCTTTTGGACTGTAGGCCCACCGGGGGGGTAACCTGTTTAAGTGTGGTGGGCGAATAAGTATTGTATGGGGTGAGATGGCACAATTTAAGGCCTACCCTTTAATATTGATTTTGCTTGGTGCTTTATCTGTTGAAAGAGCTGTTGAAACTATTTGTATAGACAACAAAGTGCTTATGAGATTAATAATAATTATTAAAAGGGTATATGATGTGTTCAGTTTTTAGAACTTACATTAAGAAAATAGTTTTATCTTTATAGCGTTTAATAAAACCAGAGAGAATATGAATTTAAAAAGAGTTTTGGGCTACCTCATGTTTGCTTTGTTGGTAACGTCGTGTGGTTATCAGGGTAAGCCACAAATTGCCGAAATAGAGGTGGAGCTAATAGAAGTGGTTCCACGCGAAGGCATGCACGATAACCCTATGCACAACTATATAGAGTTCTATAAAAGTGTAAAAGATGAGATGATGGGTGTGGTCATAGGGAATTCGGCTTCATTAATGAAAGTGGAACAACCTGAAGGTTTATTGAATAACCTCATTGCCGATGTGTTGTTGGACTTTGCAAATACCATTCAACCCACCGATTTTGCACTCACCAATATTGGGGGCATACGCCGCGATTTGTATGAGGGACCTATTACGGTGAGCGATATCTACGAGATTTTACCTTTTGATAATACCTTAGTGATATTAGGCTTTACCGGCAAACAGATTCAGCAGATAGCCGATATTATTGCACAAAAGGGCGGCGCATCTACCAGCGGTATTAGTTTTGAAATTGACGACGATGAGGCCGACGATGTGTTGATAAACGGTGTGCCATTGGACGAGAATAAGATTTATTATTTGGTTACCAATGACTACCTCTCTTATGGTAATGACTATTTTACTCCATTGGGTGAATCTATTTCGCGTTTGAACTTACCAGATAAGATGCGCGATGTGATGATAAGATATGTCATCTCGCAAACAGAAAAAAATCAACCCGTTCGTTCATCTCTAAAAAATGAAATTTATGTTGAAGATTAAATGGATACTCTTTTGTAGCATTACGCTTCTTTGCTTAAGTAGCTGTAAATACGATACCAAACAGTTGGTGATTTTACACACCAACGACACGCATAGTCAAGTAGAGCCATTGAAAGGAATGGGAGGCTATGAGGCGCGATATCTGATTATTGATAGCATACGACGTGAAAATCCTGGTATGCTACTCTTTGATGCTGGCGATTTATTTCAAGGTACCTCTTACTTTAATCTCTTTGATGGTAAAGTAGAGATAGGTGCTTATAATATGATGAAGTACGATGCCATTACTTTGGGAAATCATGAGTTCGACTTGGGCATGGATACATTGGCAAATTTGCTTAGAAGAGCAAACTTCCCGGTGGTGGTGAGTAACTATAATGTTGAAAACACACCGCTTAAAGGATTAATAAAGCCTTATTTGGTGTTTGAACGTAATGGCTTAAATGTTGGGGTAATAGGTTTAGGGGTGAATTTAGACCAACTCACCATGGAAGATAACTATAAAGGGCTGATTTATGAAGACCCTATAGGTGTTACCAATGAGATGGCTAAGATGTTGCGCGACAGTATGGATTGTAACCTTGTGGTGCGTCAAGCAGCTCCCGAAAAGAGACAAGATATGAGCAAGTATCGTGAGCAAAAACAAGACTTAAGCGATCCTAATCAACAAGCGGCAGCACAACGCGACACTCGTGAAGCAAAACGTGAGCCTGTTCGTGTTGAAAAAACAGTGGGCCGCAATGATCCTTGTCCTTGCGGAAGCGGTAAAAAATACAAAGCTTGCCATGGTCGCAATGCATAAGTGATTTAGTAAACACTTAATTTACAATACTAAAAGCTCCAAACATAATTTAACTGTTTGGAGCTTTTATTTATTCTATCATTATCGTATTTTTGTTCAAAATAGACGACATTCTTATGAAAAAGTTCTCACTACTCTTTTTATCCATTATCGTTATCACATCTTGTTCTATCATTGAGCATATTTCAATTGATTATATGTTCCCAGCCTAAATCATTTTCCCTGAACCTCTTCGCATGGTATCTATTGTCAAC
>CAMTOX010000152.1 GCA_947074225.1 uncultured bacterium | reverse complement strand
TTATTGATGTTTACACTTAATTTAGTCATTGTTTTAAGTTCAAATTATTTCTTGTATTTTTGCATCAACACTTAAAGATCTTTGCAAAGCACAAAATTAATATTTTCTTAGCATTAACTTGCTAATATAAACCAATAAAATCAATTCTTTTGAGATTGTTTCTTCCATTTTCTGTTTTGTGGTCTTACTTTTGTCTATCTCTAACCATTACATATACTGTAATTAATTCTAATGGACTATGCATATTATCATCTTTGGAAACCAATATAGAGCGCAGAAACATCAAGAGATGCAACTTCTTTTTGATCGTTTGCAACAGTTCAACATTGAAATATCGATAGATGAAGACTTTTATCTTCATTTGATAAACGATATCGGTGTAGACCCTCATACCAAAAATATTTTTAGAGATAATGATTTTATTGCCGATTTTGCTATTAGTTTAGGTGGAGACGGTACACTCTTAGGTACTGCTGCTAGAATAGGTAATAAAGATATTCCTATTGTGGGTATTAATATGGGACGATTAGGCTTCTTGGCCGATGTTTACGACGATGAAATAACTCAAGTATTGCAAGATTTACAAAATAATAATTTTAGAATTGAAGAACGTACTGCATTAGTAACACATACTAACGATGGTAGTGGTTATGGACACCCCGTGGCACTCAATGAGGTAGCAATTCTTAAACAAGATTTATCATCTATGATTCGCATTCATACCTCTATTCAAGGAGAATTCTTGCATACTTATGAAGCCGACGGATTAATAATATCTACTCCCACAGGTTCTACTGCTTATGCTTTAAGTGTTGGTGGACCTATTATAGTTCCAGAATCCCGGAATTTGCTTATTGCACCGGTAGCTACACATAGTCTAAATGTTAGACCATTAATCATCCCCGATGATTGGCAAGTGGATTTACAAGTCGAAAGCCGTTCGCAATCATATCTTCTATCGCTCGATGGGCGTTCACAACAGATGCCTATTTCTACTTCGGTATCTATCTGCAAATCAGATTATACAGTCAAAATTGTTCGTTTTTCTCAACACTCATTCTTCTCAACACTTAAACAGAAATTAATGTGGGGTGCCGATGTGCGTAAGGGCGTTACGAATAATTAAAGTAAAGGTTATGATAGAAGATAATTTTTAAGGAAAGTTTTTTTAATTACTATTCATAAGTCGAATTATTTAGAGTTATATTATTTTTAAATATTTAATCATGAGAATTGTTTATATGGGTACTCCCGAGTTTGCCGTGGAGACGTTGAAAGCATTAGTAGAGAATAACTACAATGTGGTGGGGGTGATAACCATGCCCGACAAACCTGCTGGAAGAGGTCATAAGTTGCAATATTCGCCTGTAAAGCAATATGCAATGGAAAAAAATCTACCCCTCTTACAGCCTGTTAATCTTAAAGATCCTGAGTTTATAGAGGAACTGAATAAATGGAATGCCGACCTACAAATCGTGGTGGCTTTCCGTATGTTACCAGAAATGGTTTGGAATATGCCGTCCAAAGGCACTATTAACCTTCATGCTTCGCTTTTACCACAATATCGTGGAGCAGCACCAATTAACTGGGCTATAATAAATGGTGATACTAAAACAGGTATTACAACATTTTTATTGCAGCATGAAATAGATACAGGAAATATTTTGGAGCAAGAAGAAGTACTTATTTTTCCGGAAGATAATGCAGGCGATGTTCATGATAAACTCATGACATTAGGCGCACAACTTATTCTAAAAACTGTAGATGCAATAGCTAATGATACTGTAGAACCGCGTAAGCAAATAGAAATAGAAGCATTAAGACCTGCTCCTAAAATCTTCAAAGAAACATGCAAAATTAATTGGAAGAAAACTCCCGAACAAGTGCATAACTTGGTACGTGGACTTTCTCCATATCCAGCAGCCTGGACTGAAATAATAGTGCCAAATGGTGAAAAAATGAATTTGAAAATTTATAAAACTTCGCCTTTTAACGAAGAACATAATTTGAATTCTGGTACAATAATTACCGATGGAAAAAAACTGCTGCGTGTTGCCGTAGAGGGTGGTTATGTAGATATTCTGGAACTTCAATTAGCAGGAAAAAAACGTATGTCTACAGAAGAACTTTTGAGAGGTTTTAAAATAAATGAAACATTTAAAATGATTTAAAAGATTAATAATCTTATCTCATTTATAAATAAGCTCATCAACAATAAATTATTATCTGTTTGATGAGCTTATCTTTTTATTTGTAACTAGTTGCTTTCTTTATCTCTTTGTAAAGCATTCGTGTAGCATCTTCTGTTTTCAAGTTTATCAATAATAATTTACCATTCTGCAACGCTATACTGATATAGGGGCCTTTCATATTCTCTAAAAACAATGTTGCTTTTTCTTGGTTATTGATTCTGAATTCTCCCTTCCTTATATCGCCAATAGAGAGCCCATTTGTTCGCATTAAAATCTTTGGAGCATTAATATTCCATTGCATAGATGTTATATCATTACTCGTGAAAGTGATGCCATAAGATCCTTTTATCTCTATTTTATCTCCTTCTATCAAAATTGTATTAGGTCTTGTTTGTGGATAAATAAAAATAAAAACGATGATATATACCATCAATACAATTCCTGTTAGAATATAACTTCTACGTTTACTATTTTCATTCTTGTCATATTTCTGTGCTAAGATAATCATGATAAGAGGTAAAAATAATACTACAAATAACATGGGCCATTGACCTATTTGAATATCTATAGCTTCTAATAAACCTAAGATTAATAATATGCATGCACCAACGATTAAACAAACACACATCATTAATTTTAAACCTTTTATATCTATTCTTTCTCTTTGTTTTTCATTCATAGTATTGTAACCTGCTATCAACAAAGGAAAACGATAGACTAAGAAACCTAAAAGTAGAAAAAATAGACCCAGAGATAAATCAAATATTAATAGAGAGCTCATGTTTCTATCGTTATTGTATTAAATCGCTTAAAAATGCTTTCTTTATGAAGGTAGTTATTACTTCGGCTATAAGGAGTCCTAAGACTACTAAAAGAGTCAAGTTCTTTCCTTTCATCTGACAGGTTACTTTTAAGGCATTATAGGTCATAGCAACATTCCATGCTATACAAGCAAGAATAATAAACATAAAGATTACTGTACCTTGTTGAAGTTGTGGCGTTTCTACACTATTATTAATCTGTTCAAGTGTAAGGGGAGTGGCAATGAAACCAAATATGGCGGTAATGAGAAAGGGTGCTCTGGCTAAAGCTAAGGAGCCGGCTAAATCTATCACTCGGTATTCTGTTTTGAGAAGTTGAACTCCCAGAAGCATCACAAGGAATACTATGGCCCAATCGGCAAACATGAATGCAATACCGGTCCAAGTAGAGAGACTGTAAAGATGAATATCCAAAGCACCATCAAAGGCTACATTATTATATGCACCTATAACGGCAGTTATTAGCATGAAAATAAAACCAAATAGTAACGATTGCCATCCGGAAAGACGTGCGAAAGGATTCCATAATAAATCCGTCTCTATTTTACTCATAATGATATTCTTTTAAGGTTATGTTATAATATTATTAGAATTAAATCTATACTTCTGCTAAATGCATTCTAGGAAATATCCATATGCTCGATATAATTTTATAAATTCACTTTATTTTCAACACGCAAATATAAAGCCAATTCGTTAATATACCAAAAGAGAAAATATATAACTCAATTCATGTTATTCTAACCTCAGATTTTTAATGTTCTATTCAATCATTCAAAAAAAGTAACTATCAATGCTATATGAAATTGCTAAAGTACTATCCTTTTGTTTTTAATCTTTAATTAATAATACAATAATAAGATGCTTTAAGTCAAGGTAAACTATATTGCTTTTATACATTATAATGGTGTAAAGAAAAATGAATTGTCGTTCCATATCACTAAAGTGAAGATGGAATAACTTAATATTCTTTTCAAGTATGTTAAATACGTCATAGTTTAGGACCTATAAAGAGTTTACATATAGTAGCAAGTATAAATATAATAGAGGGATTGGAATGGCGGAATAATAGTAGTTTATGTCTCTATGTACCTAATTTCTAATAGATTTTGTTCCGTATAAAGAGTTGTTTAGTTACGAAGTCATCAAATGTTGCAAAATTATCTGATAGGTTTACCCATGGTAAACAGATTGATAGTTCCATAGTGAAGAAACTATTTGAAGAAGCTAATCTATTGGATGAGAAGAAAAGTGAATCCTCACAAAAATAGCCGAAAAGAATAGCAATGAAATTAATGGAACAGAATCAGTATCGTAGAGTATTTCATGAGAAAGGAGCTAGTAGAAAGAAGAAGAACCTATTGAAGTAAAATGTACCGGAACAGGAGGAAATGAAATCTTAATACAGAAGATTAAATCAGGCCCTAATAATTAAGATCAATGGGTAAACTCTATTAAACCTGAGAATTATAAATGTGCCGATTTTTATAAGTGAACATGAGTACCTATCTATATGCTTGTACACAAATGACGTGGGCTAACGGCACAGCGAGTTAAGAAAGCTTGGGAAGAGAAACTCAAAGATAAGGTTCCGGGACTTGCACAAGGAGTAATGAAACAGCGCATCGCTTTATTTGGGAATAATAAAAGAATAGTTATGGGTGATGATGCGGATGATGCCAATGTGTGAACTAAAAAAGATAAAATAACAGGATGGTACTTAAAACCTCAGCCTATTAACTTTGCAGATGGAACCATTAGAGAGGCTATTGTTTTAACAGTAGGAGAGGAGGGATTATACGCTGGTAAAACAAAAATAGTGATGAAAGATACTATGACTTTTTTATTTCTTCTGTTTATTTCAACAGAGTGTCACAGAATCTTTTCCACTTAATATCTGAATAAGTAAGAGTTTAGAAGCTCTTAAAACCATAAATGTCGCTGAACTTCTTATTACAGTTCAGCGACATTTTTATTATTTTGCTTTACCTCATTACAAGGTAACTTATTCTTAAAAGCATGAATTGATTTTCCAAATAGGTTTTAATCAATAACTACATCATACCTCCCATACCACCACCCATTGGAGGCATAGCTGGCATAGCATTTTCTTCTTTCTTATCGGTAATCACGCATTCGGTCGTTAAGAACATACCGGCAATAGAAGCTGCATTCTCCAATGCCACACGAGCTACTTTAGCAGGGTCTACAACACCGGCACTAAACATATTCTCATATTTATCGGTACGGGCGTTATAACCAAAGTCATCTTTACCTTCGCTCACTTTTTGTACTATTACTGCACCCTCTTTACCTGCGTTGAAAACAATTTGACGTAAAGGTTCTTCAATAGCACGTTTCACTATTTCAATACCGGTTTGTTCATCATCATTATCTCCTTTTAAGTTCTCCAA